>NZ_LIRL01000086.1 GCF_001419795.1 Streptomyces niveiscabiei | reverse complement strand
GGCCGGAGCCGGTGCTCTTCGCGACGGGGGTGCTGTCGGGGCTCGCGGCGGCGGGCGCCGGGGTGATGGCGGGGGCGGAAGCCGTTGCGGGGCTGGGGGCCGGAGCCGGTGCGGGCGTCTCCTTCTTCGCCGGCTCCTTCGGCGCGTCGTCCTTCTGTGCCGTTTCCCCCTCCCTCTTCTGCACAGCCTCCGGGAACACCACGTCCGAGCACGAGTAGTACGTGTCCGCCGTGCTCGTGTTCTGCCAGATCGTGTACAGCACCTGCCGCCCCGTCCGGTCGGCCGGCAGCTTCGCGCTGAACCGGTAGGCACCACCCGTCAGTTGCGGGTCCTCGACGACCGCGAACGGCTCCGAGGGCAGCTCGGACCAGGTGAGCGGCTTCGTCGGGTCGTACCCCGGTTTCGTCAGGTACAGCTTGAACGACCCGGTGTGCGGGATCGTCGACGCGTACGTCATCCGCAGCGTCGCCCCCGGCCGCAGCTGTGTCGCGGGCCAGTCGTCGCGCGCCAGGTCGAGCCCCCGGTACGCGGGAAGGCCCCCGCTGCACAGCTCGCCGTCCGGGATCGTCTGCCGGTCGCGCCCGTTCACGCCGGCCACGCGCAGGTTGTCCCACGCCGCGAAGGACGCGCCGTTCGCCCGCACGGCCGCGCGGCAGGCCGCCGTACCGGCGTTCGCGCCGCCCTCGGGGGAGCAGGCGTAGACGCGGCTCACCGGCGTGGTGGGGGCGCCGTGCGCGGCGGCGGGTCCCGCGGCGACGGCGAGCGTGCCGAGGACGGCCGCCGCGAGCGGGGCGAGACGGTGACGGAACATGAGGGAACGCCTCCTCGGGAACGGCTGCACCGGGCATGTACGGCCCGCCGGGCGTCCGCGTTCAACCACCGGCCCGATCAGCAGAGATGCCGTCGGAAAACGCTTTCCGTTCTTTTGCCGAGAGCGGGAAGCAAACCGCGCATATACGCCTCAACTGCCTCTGGAAATGGGGTTCTCTCGATGTGATCGAGGGTTTCCCCTGTATCCGGATGACCTGCTCTTTGCCTATCGTTCCACCACAGCCGACCCACAGGTAACCCCGAAACCGGTCGGCCGACCCGCCTGGCCCGCCATCGCGCGCTGCTCGACGCACTCCCCACAGCTTCGACGCCGAAGCGAACTCCACCGTCGCTCCCGCCCCCGTGCCCGGAGCCGGCCATGAAAGGCACCCCTTTGCGCACTTCCCCTGCCCTGAGACGGCAGCTCATATCCGTCGCCGCCCTCTCCGCGGCCCTGCTGACCGGCACGACGCTCCCGTCGGTCGCCGCGCCCGCCCAGGACGCCACCGCGCTGCCGCCCGTGTCCGCCGCGCAGACCGAGGCCGCCCCCGGCGTCACCGCCGAGCGCCTCATCGTCGGCTACAAGTCCGGTGCGGACGAGGCCACGTCGAACAAGGCCGCCGAGGCCGACGCCACCGCCAAGGACGCCGACTTCGCGCGCCGCCTCGGCACCGGCGCCGCCCTGGTCGATCTCGGCGCGGACGCCTCGCAGGCCGACGTCGCCGGCGTCGTCGCCCAGTACAAGGCCGACCCCTCGGTCGCCTACGTCGTCCCGGACCGCCTGAACCGTCCGCAGGCCGACCCGAACGACACCGAGTACGCCAAGCAGTGGGACCTCTTCGAGACCACGGCCGGCATGAACGTTCCTGCGGCCTGGAACACCACCACGGGCGCCGGCGTCACCGTCGCCGTCATCGACACCGGTTACGTCGCGCACTCCGACCTCGCCGCGAACATCGTCGGCGGCTACGACTTCATCGCCGACACCGCCGTCTCCGTCGACGGCAACGGCCGCGACAACAACCCGGCCGACCCGGGCGACTGGTACAACGCCAACGAGTGCGGCGCGGGCATCCCGGCCTCCACCTCCTCCTGGCACGGCACCCACGTGGCCGGCACGATCGCCGCCGTCACCAACAACGGCAAGGGCATCGCCGGTATCGCGCACGGCGCGAAGATCTCCCCGGTGCGCGTGCTCGGCAAGTGCGGCGGCTACGACTCCGACATCATCGACGCGATCACCTGGGCGTCCGGCGGCACCGTCTCCGGCGTCCCGGCCAACACCAACGTCGCCAAGGTCATCAACATGAGCCTCGGCGGCGACGGCGCCTGCTCGACGGCGACGCAGAACGCGATCAACGGTGCCGTGGGCCGGGGTACGACGGTCGTCGTGGCCGCGGGCAACGAGAGCGACAACGTCGCGAACCACAACCCGGGCAACTGCAACAACGTCATCTCGGTCGCCGCGACCAACCGCGCGGGCGCCAAGGCGTCGTACTCCAACTTCGGTTCCCTGGTGGACATTTCGGCGCCGGGCGGCGAGACCCGCACCACCACCGCGAACGGCATCCTGTCGACGCTGAACTCCGGCACGAAGACGCCCGTCGGTGAGAGCTACCAGTACTACCAGGGCACCAGCATGGCCACCCCGCACGTCGCGGGCCTCGCCGCGCTGCTGAAGTCGGCCAACTCCGCGCTGACCCCGGCCCAGATCGAGTCGGCCATCAAGACCAACGCCCGTCCCCTGCCGGGCGCTTGCTCGGGCGGCTGCGGCGCGGGTCTCGCGGACGCGGCCAAGGCCGTCGCCGCGGTGAGCGGTTCGACGGGCGGCGGCACGGTGTTCTCCAACACGACCGCCGCCGCGGTCCCGGACAACGCCGCGGCGATCGAGTCCTCGATCTCCGTCACCGGCCGCACCGGCAACGCCCCCGCCAACCTCCAGGTCGGCGTGGACATCAGCCACACCTACCGCGGTGACCTGGTCATCGACCTGGTCGCGCCCGACGGCACGGTCTACGGCCTGAAGACCGCCTCCTCGGACTCCGCGGACAACCTCGTCACCACGTACACGGTCGACGCGTCCAGCGAGACGGCCAACGGCACCTGGAAGCTGCGCGTGAAGGACAGCGCGGCGCAGGACACGGGGACGCTGAACAGCTGGAAGCTGACGTTCTGACGGTTCGTCAACTCGCTTGAGGCGGCGAGAGTTCGACCTCGCCTCGCAGGAAGCGGCGGACCGGCCGGTGTGGATGGACACCGGCCGGTCCGCCGTCGTGATGTTTCCGGAAACGTTTCTTTCTCCGGGGTCGCCGCAGCCGCTACGAAGCCACCCGTTCGGGCGACCCCAGGACCCGCACCCCCCGGTCCGCCTTCGTGTCCAGCGCGGGCAGCAGCCCCGGTACGGCGATGCTCGGCAGGATGTGCGTCCACAGCACCGACAGCCGCTCCCCGAGATCCGCGCGCCCGGTCAGCGCCCGCGACATCAACTGGATTCCGCTGAAGCAGCCGACGAGCAGCTCCACCGTCTGCCGGGGCTGCACCGTCGGCAGCAACTCCCCTCGCTCCCGCGCCTGTTCGAGCAGTTCCTCCAGCCGCTGCGACCACTGCCTGAACGGCCCTCCGTGGTCGATGCGGGCCGGCGCCTCCTGGTCGACCGCGAGCCGGATGCTCCCCCTCAACAGGGAGCTGGTCAGCAGGCGTTGGCCGACGACGAACGTCATGTCGACGATCTCCTGCAATTTGCACGCCTGCGGCGGGACGCTCCCGAAGGGCACCTGTTCGCCCAGCACCGCCTGCGCCAGCGCCTCCTTGGACGGGAAGTGGAAGTACAGCGCGCCCTTGGTGACGGCGGAGCGCTCCAGGACCATGGCGATGGTGGTGGACGTGTATCCGTGCTCGTCGAAAACCTCACCGGCCGCTTCCACGATGGCTTGGCGCGTTCTGATGGCGCGCTCCTGTTTAGCCATAAGAGCCCCTCCGCGGGACCGAGTTGGCCGATCCCGCGATCGTGTGTCTGTTCGGCCCGATCATAGGATGCCGTCGACTGATCTCATTGATGCCAAACCGGTCGCCTCGTACTCTAACGTTCGCTGTGCGGACGATTCACCGTCTGCCGTGACTCACGGGTGACCGCAGGGAGGATGCGATGACCCGACCGCGGCAGTCTGCTGACACCCCGTCCCTGACGGCAACCGTCCCCCGCCAGTTCGTCCACCGCGCGGCCCTCGCCGAGACGTTCCTCACCGGCTGGCAGCGCACCGGGGCCGACCGCTTCACCGTGTACGCACAGTGGCCCCGTGCCCATGGCTTACACGTGTCGCCGGACTGGTGCTCCTACGACCCCTTGCTCGTGGTGGAGACGGTCCGCCAGGCCGGCACCCTGATCATGCACACCGAGTACGGCGTCCCGCTGGACCGGCAGTTCGTGCTCAACGCGTTCGAAGTCACCACGGATCCGCACCGGTTGGAGGTCGGTCCGGTGCCGGCCGAGCCGACCGTCGAACTCGCCTTCACCGAGGTGCGCTACCGGGGGAACCAGCCCGCCGCCTGCCGCTACTCCGCCCGCGTCCTGTGCTGCGGGGAGCGGGCCGCGACCGCCGACGTCTCCTTCACCTGCGTCGGCGAGGCCGTCTACCGCAGGCTGCGCGGCGGCCGAACGCCCGGCACGGTGACGGCCGTTCCGCTGCCGCCGGGGCTGCCGCCGCAGGTCGTGGACCGGGCGCTGCCCGCCGATGTCGTCCTCGCCCTCCCCGGGCTCGATCCGCGGGCGCCCGGCGGGAGGTGGCAGCTCCGGGTAAATACCGCACACCCCGTTTTCTTCGACCATCCGCTCGATCACGTCCCCGGGATGCTCCTGCTGGAGGCGGCCCGCCAGGCGGCCCGCTTCGCCCTTCCCGGAAAATATGCCCCCAGCGCATACCGGGCGGTCTTCCACAGGTACGCTGAGCTGGACGAACCCGTCTGGATCGAGGCTCGCGACGAAGGCGGCGGACACCTCCAAGTCGTCGGCGTGCAACGGGAGTCGGCAGTCTTCGAGTGTGGGGTCGACGCCGCCGCAGGGTGAGTTATTGTGTACAGGGGGTGAGAAACAAACGGCATGACCCGTTCTTTTACCGGCCCAGGAGTGTCCCAGGCGATGGCGAGGCAGTTACGCGCCGAACAGACCCGCGCGACGATCATCACGGCAGCGGCCGATCTGTTCGACCGGCATGGTTACGAATCGACGAGCCTCAGTGACATCGTCGAGCACGCCCAAGTCACCAAGGGCGCCCTGTACTTCCACTTCGCGGCCAAGGAGGACCTGGCCCACGCGATCATGGAACTCCAGTCCCAGGCCGCCCAGCGCGTCGCGGGCGAGATCGACAACCGGGGCTACACCTCCCTCGAAGCGCTGATGCGCTTCACCTTCGGCCTGGCCCGGCTGTCCGTCGAAGGCCCCATCTCCCGCGCCGGGTTGAGACTCGCGACCGGGGGAGTCGCGGTGAAACCGCCCCTGCGCCACCCCTTCTCCGAATGGCTGGAGCTCGTCACCCGCGGCCTGTCCGGCGCGGTCCGCGAGGCCGACATACACCAGGACGTCGACATCGATGCCGTCGCGCACTCCCTGGTCTGCTTCTTCGTCGGCACCCGCGTCGTCGGCCGCTCCCGCGAGGCCTCCGGCCGGCTGCCGCGCCGGATGGCGGAGATGTGGTACGTCCTGATCCGCGGCCTCGTCCCCGTCCCACGCCGCCCGCGCTATCTGAGCCTGGCCTCCCGGCTGGAACGGGAGATCACAGCGGCGTGCGTGTCCTGAACGGGGCGTACTCGCCCCGGTGGGACGCGAGTTCACGGCGCGGCCCGGAACCCCGTATGGCCTGAAACAGTCTCAGGAAGCGTTTCCGACAAGGCCGACGGGGGACAGGTGGTCGTACGGCGGGCACGCGGGTCCGCCGTGCCGTGTGGGGCATGGCGCGGGCGGCCGGTGACGGGGCCGATCCGCGCGATACGGTGATCCGCATGCCCCACACCTCCGCCCCGCCGGTGCTCCGCGGCGACGAACCCGGCTCCTTCCGCCGCTCCGTCCTCGCCGAACGCCACCCCGCGATCATCCGCCAGGTGCGTGAGGCGTTCCCGTACGGCCCCCCGGTGACCCGCGCCCTCGACGCGCTCTCGGTCACCTGTACGCAGGGTGTCCTGGAGCCGCTCCCCCCTGACGCGCACGACCTCGACCGCTGGCGCGCCTGGGGGCTCGACGCCCTGCTCGGCACCTCCTGGTACGACGTGCCCTGGCTCTGGTCGGAGAGCTGGTTCTACCGGCAACTCCTCGAAGCCGTCGGCTACTTCACCCCCGGCCCGGGCCAAGGCGTCGACCCGTTCCGCCCGTTCAAGCTGGCGGAACTCGACTCCCCGGAGACCGCCGAGGAGTTGGCCGCCCTCGACGCCCTGGCCTCCCTGTCCGAGGATGCGCGCGGCCGGGCCCTGCTGCACGGCTCCCTCTGGGGCAACCGCGCCGACCTCGGCTTCCGCCTCTCCGACGCCGGCGCCGAAGAGCGGGCCGCCGTACCGGCGTTGGTCGCCGACGACAGCGACGCGCTGTGGGCCGCGCTGAAGGACGCCGCGAGCGTCTGCCTGGTCGCGGACAACGCGGGACGCGAACTCGTCCCCGATCTGCTGTTCCTGGACCACCTGCTGACGGAGCGCCGGATCGGACGCGCGGTCCTGCACGTCAAGCCGTACCCGTACTACGTCTCCGACGCGACGTACGCCGATGTCCTGGACGCCGTACGGAAACTGGTGGCGGCTCCCGGTGTCGCCGGTGCGTGCGGGCGGCGGGTGTGGGCCGCGCTGTCCGACGGCACCCTCCTCGTGCGCGCCCACCCCTTCTCCGCCTCGCCGCTGGGGTACGAGGAGATGCCGGACGACCTGCGCGCCGACTTCGCGGGAGCCTCGGTGACGATCCTCAAGGGGGACCTCAACTACCGGCGGCTCGTGGGGGACCGGATGTGGCCGACGACGACGGCGTTCGCGGACGTCACCGCGTACTTCCCGGGTGCGGTCGCGGCGCTCCGGACCCTCAAGTCCGATGTGATCACGGGGCTTTCGGCCGGGACCGAGGCGGCGTTGACGGCAAGTGAGGGGCAGGAGTGGCGGATCGGGGGGACTCGGGCGCTGATCCAGGTGCGGGGAGCCTGAAAGGGCGGCTGCGGAGAGGGAGTTGACGAACCGTCAACTGCCAGTCGGCAGCCGTCAGTTGTCTGCCCCGAGGAAGTCCTCCACCACCCGGATCAGCTCCAGCGGCGTCTCGTCCATGGCGTAGTGCCCCGCCGACGCCAGCTCGTACAACTCGGCGTTCGGGTACCACTCCAGCCAGGTCGCCCGCATCAACTCCGCCGACAGCGCCGGGTCCAGCGCGCCCGTCACCGCGAGGGACGGCACCGGCGAGCCCGCCGTGTCCGCGTGGAAGTCCTCGCGGGCCCAGGAGTCCAGCCAGGCGCGGAACGCCTTCGCGTCGCTCGCCGCGAGAGAGCGGGCCACCATCCGGTCCAGCCAGGCGCCGGGGCGCGCGCCGCCGGTCGTCACGTCGAGGATCGCCCGGCGATTCTCGGGGCGCCGGTCGGCCTCCGCGAACAGCGTCCACTGCTCCGGCGGCAGGTCGAGCCCCGACGCGGGCACCGGTGACACGCCCACCAGCCGCCGTACCCGGTCCGGGGCCCGGGCCAGCAGGCGCTGCCCGATCGCGCCGCCCATCGAGTGCCCGACCACCGAGAAGCGCGCCCAGCCGAGCCGGTCGGCCAGCTCCACGAGGTCGGCGGCGGCCTCGGCGGTCGTGAACGCGCCGCCCGCGTCGCGCGCCGCGCCGTACCCGCGCAGGTCGACCAGCGCGTACTGGAACGCCGACCGGTCGAGGTCGGGCAGGACGGGCGCGTACGCCGTGCGGTCGGCGAGCCAGCCGTGCACCGCGAACACCTTGTGGGCGCCGTCGCCGTGCAGCTCGTGGGGCAGCGTGAAGGGGGTCGTCATGGGGTCACGGTGCGGGGCGGGAGGAGGCGGCGGCAAGAGGGCGTACGAGGCGGACGGAGGGGGCGTACGGTGCCTCGCGCGCCCCTTGTGTGAGTCCGCACTCCGGCGCTCGCGCAACCGTTCGGGCCGAATTCACGCGATGGTGTGATCATGTGCGGCCGAACGGATGCCTCTCGGAAGGCGCGGGTAGGGCCCGGCCATGACGCAGCCGTTCGAACTCCCGCACTTCTACATGCCGCACCCCGCGCGGCTGAACCCGCACGTCGAGCAGGCCCGCGCGCACTCCACCGCGTGGGCGCGCGAGATGGGCATGCTGGAGGGGTCGGGCATCTGGGAGCCGGCCGACCTGGAGGCGCACGACTACGGGCTGCTGTGCGCGTACACGCACCCCGACTGCGACGCGGACGCGCTGTCGCTGATCACCGACTGGTACGTGTGGGTGTTCTTCTTCGACGACCACTTCCTCGACATGTACAAGCGCACCCCGGACCGCGCCGCCGGCAAGGCCCACCTGGACCGCCTGCCGCTGTTCATGCCGCTGGACCTGTCGACGCCCGTGCCGGAGCCGCTCAACCCCGTGGAGGCCGGTCTCGCGGACCTGTGGGCGCGTACGGTCCCGGCGATGTCCGAGGACTGGCGGCGCCGGTTCGCGACCGCCACCGAGCACCTGCTCAACGAGTCGATGTGGGAGCTGTCCAACATCGACGAGGGCCGGATCGCCAACCCCGTCGAGTACATCGAGATGCGCCGCAAGGTCGGCGGCGCGCCCTGGTCGGCGGGGCTCGTCGAGTACGCGACCGCCGAGGTGCCCGCCGCCGTCGCCGGCACGCGCCCGCTGCGCGTGCTGATGGAGACCTTCTCGGACGCCGTGCACCTGCGCAACGACCTGTTCTCGTACGAGCGCGAGGTCCTCGACGAGGGCGAGAACAGCAACGGCGTCCTCGTCCTGGAGACGTTCTTCGGCTGCACGACGCAGGAGGCCGCCGACACCGTCAACGACATCCTGACCTCGCGCCTGCACCAGTTCGAGCACACCGCGTTCACCGAGGTTCCCGCCATCGCCCTGGAGAAGGGCCTGCGGCCCGACGAGGCCGCCGCGATCGGCGCGTACGCCAAGGGCCTCCAGGACTGGCAGGCGGGCGGCCATGAGTGGCACATGCGCTCCAGCCGCTACATGAACAAGAACGTCCGCCCGGCCAACCCCTGGGAGCGCCTGACAGGCCCGGGAACATCGGCCGCCGGTGTCGGCGCGCTCCTGGCGTCGGCCGCCGCCGAACGCCTGCGCGCGTACACGCACGTGCCGTTCCAGAAGGTCGGCCCGTCGCTGCTCCCCGACCTGCGGATGCCGTACGAGGTGCGGCTGAGCCCCCACCTGGAGGGCGCCCGGCAGCGGCTCGTCCCCTGGATGCACGCGACCGGCATGCTGGACGAGGGCGTCTGGGACGAGGACCGGCTGCGCGCCGCCGACCTCCCGCTGTGCTCCGCCGGCATCGACCCGGACGCGGACGCGGACGAGCTCGACCTCAGCTCGCGCTGGCTCGCCTGGGGCACCTACGCCGACGACTACTACCCCCTCGTCTTCGGCCGGCGCGGCGACTTCGCGGGCGCGCGCGTGGCCACCGCGCGCCTGAGCGCCTGTATGCCGGTGGAGGACGGCGAGACGCCCCCGGTGCCCGTGGGCGGCCTGGAACGCGGCCTGGCCGAGCTGTGGGCGGACACCACGGCCGACATGACCCCGGGCGAGCGGCGCGTGTTCCGGGCGAGCGTCGACAAGATGACCGAGAGCTGGCTGTGGGAGCTGTCCAACCAGCTGCAGAACCGGGTCCCCGACCCCGTCGACTACCTGGAGATGCGCCGCGCCACCTTCGGCTCCGACCTCACCCTCAGCATGTGCCGCCTGGGCCTCGGCCCCGCCGTACCCCCCGAGGTCCACGCCAGCGGGCCCGTGCGCTCCCTGGAGAACGCCGCCATCGACTACGGCGCGCTCCTCAACGACGTCTTCTCGTACCAGAAGGAGATCGAGTACGAGGGCGAGGTGCACAACGCGATCCTCGTCGTCCAGAACTTCTTCGGCTGCGACTACCCCACGGGCGTACGGATCGTGGCCGATCTCATCAACCAGCGCATGGAGCAGTTCGAGCACATCGTCGCGCACGAACTGCCCGTCCTGTACGACGACTTCGACCTGTCGCCCGACGCGCGCGCGGAGATGGACACCTACGTCGCCGACCTGCGCCACTGGATGGCCGGCGTCCTCAACTGGCACCGCCAGGTCGACCGCTACAAGCCGGAACACCTCGCCACGCGCGCGCACGGGTTCCTCCCGGACCGGGCACCGGTGGCCGTCGGACGGCAGGCGAACGCGGTGTTTTCAGGACTTTCTCTTGCGGAATAGGACATTCACTGAACCTTGGGGAGGTGCACGGAGTCTTCTGGGGTGAGGGGAACGTCCGAACCGATCCACTACGGGGGTAGTGCCTCATGACCGACACCGTCGAGAAGACGACCGAGACCGAAGTGACACCGGCGGCAGCCCAGGAGCTGACGCCGTACGTCGCCCCGCTGACCGTCCCGCCGGTCCTGCGCCCCGCGCAGGGGGACGTCACGCAGGAGACCGAGATCGCCCTGCGCCCCGCGTGGGTGCGCCTGCACCCGCAACTGCCGCCGACCCTGATGTGGGGCTACGACGGCGTGGTCCCGGGCCCGACCATCGAGGTGCGCCGGGGGCAGCGCGTGCGCATCGCGTGGACCAACCGCATCCCCGAGGGCAGTGAGTATCCCGTCACCGCCGTCGAGGTCCAGCGCCCCGGGACGACCACCGAAGCGGGCCGCGAGGGCGTCGAGCCGAACAAGGACGTCGCCGCCCTGCCCGCCTGGTCGGTGACCCACCTGCATGGCGCGCAGACCGGCGGCGGCAACGACGGCTGGGCCGACAACGCGGTGGGCTACGGCGACGCCCAGCTCTCCGAGTACCCGAACGACCACCAGGCCGTCCAGTGGTGGTACCACGACCACGCCATGAACATCACGCGCTGGAACGTGATGACGGGCCTGTACGGCACGTACCTGATCCGCGACGACGAGGAGGACGCCCTCGGGCTCCCCGCGGGCGCCCGCGAGATGCCGCTGCTGCTCGCCGACCGCAACCTCGACACCGACGAGGACGGCCGCCTCAACGGCCGCCTCCTGCACAAGACGCAGATCGTCGGCGTCAGCCCGGAGACCGGCAAACCCGTCTCGATCCCGTTCACCGGCCCGTACTCGACCGTCAACGGCCGCATCTGGCCGTACGCCGACGTCGAGGCCGGCTGGTACCGCTTCCGCCTGGTCAACGCGTCGAACGGGCGCATCTACAACCTCGTCCTGGTCGACGAGGACGGCCTCCCGGTGCCCGGCGTCGTCCACCAGATCGGCAGCGACGGCGGGCTCCTGCCGCGCCCCGTGCCGATCGACTTCGACGCGGCCATGCCCGCGCTGATCGCCGCCCCCGCCGAGCGCTTCGACCTCCTCTTCGACCTGCGCGGACTCGAAGGCCGCACCCTGCGGCTGGTCAACAAGGGCCCCAACCAGGCCCCCGGCGTGCCCGACCCGGCGGGCGACGTGCGCTACCCCGACGTCATGCAGTTCCGCGTCGGCGAGGCGTGCGAACCGGACACCTTCGAACTCCCCGAGGTGCTCTCCGGCTCCTTCCGCCGCATCAGCCACGACACGAAGCACGAGCACCGGATGATCGTCCTCACCCCGCCGAACACCAAGGGCGGGGGCGGGCACCCGGAGATCTGGGAGATGGCCCTGCTGGCGAACGCGGACGGCATCCAGTTCCCGGCCGACGGCATCATCCAGATCACGGGCGCGGACGGCACGCCGAAGACGTACCGGCGCATCGCCCGCACCTTCAACGACGGCCTGGGCTTCACCGTCGCCGAAGGCTCCTACGAGCAGTGGACGTTCCTCAACCTCGCCGCGTTCGCCCACCCGATGCACATCCACCTCGCCGACTTCCAGATCATGGGCCGGGACGTGTACGACGTGTCGGGCTTCCGCCCCGAGGTCGGCGGCACGGCCACGCCGATCGCCCTGAAGCCGGACGTGGTGCCGATCCCGGCCAACGAACAGGGCTACAAGGACGTCTTCCGCGCGCTCGGCGGACAGGGACTGCGGGTCATGGGCACGTTCGACGGCGCGTACGGGCGGTTCATGTACCACTGCCACTTCCTGGAGCACGAGGACATGGGCATGATGCGGCCGTTCGTCGTGCTGCCGCCGGAGGCGCTGAAGTTCGACCACGGCGGGGGCGGGCACGGGCACGAGGGTCACACGGGCTGACCCGCCCGCGCGCTCGCGGCATGGTCCACGGCGGCCCGCGCCAGCGCCCTGATCACCGGGTGCGGGTGCGAGCCGTCGCCGGACAGTTCCGGCTGGAACAGCGTCGCCAGGAAGAACGGGTGGCCGGGGAGTTCGGCCACCCGGGGCTCGCCCGCCGCGTCCCGCCCCGAGAAGCGCAGGCCGTGCGCGGCCAGGGTGTCCTCGTGGCGGGCCAGCCCGTACCGGCAGGAGTAGCGCTCCACCGTGCGCTCGGCGCCGGTCACGGTGTGGGCGAGCGAACCCGGTTCCAGCAGCACGGCGTCCTCGTGGCCCTCCAGCGAGCAGGCGAGGGGTGCGAAGAGGGGGGCCTCGGCGCGGGGGTCGTTCTCCGCGTGCGCGGCGTCCGGCAGCCCGGCCGCGTTCCGCGCGAACTCCAGCAGCGCGTGCTGGAACCCGCCGCACGTCCCGAGGAACGGCACGCCCGCCACGCGCGCGTGCCGGATCGCCGCCACCGCGCCCTCCTCGCTGCGGTACGGGCTCCCCGGCACGACCCACACCGCGTCGAACCCGCGCACGGCGCCCTCGCGCGCCGCGTCCTCGGTGGGGATCCAGTACGCGTCCAGGACCAGCCGGTCCCGTACGGCGAGCGCCTCCAGCAGGAGCGGGATACGGGTGTGCGAGACGACGTGCGGGGAACGGTCCCCGACCAGGGCGATACGAGGTGTCATGCCGACGATCCTGGCCCCGGCCCGAGTTCACGTCCAACGATGATTCCTTGACCCCCGATAAGCAGAACTGATGACACCCTGGCGGCATGGACCCCCACCTCCTGCGCACCTTCGTCGCCGTCGCCCGCCTCGCGTCCTTCTCCGAGGCCGCCCGCGAACTGGGCTACACCCAGTCGGCCGTCTCGCAGCACATCGCCGCGCTCGAACAGGACCTGGGCACACCCCTGCTGACCCGCCGCCCCGTCACCCCCACGCCGGCCGGAGAGCGCCTCCTCGAACACGCCAGGCCCCTCCTCCTGCGCCTGGACGCGGCCCGCGCCGACATCGCCCGCATCGCCGCAGCGCCCTCCTACGGCCTGACCCTCGCCGCCTCCCCGACCGCGCTCGGCGCCCGCGTCCTGGCCGCGCTCCCGCCCGTCGGCGTCACGGTGCGCGTCCTCGCCCGCGAGGCCGTCCCGGCGGCCGTCGCGACCGGCGCCGCCGACATCGGCCTCGTGGACGGCCTCGCGGCCCCCAGCGACCCGCTGCGCCTGCCCGACGTGGCCCCCCTGACGACCCACGGCATCTCCGAGGAACCCGCCGGGGTGCTCCTCCCCGACTCCCACCCCCTGGCCGGGCGCCCCGGCCTGCGCCTCGCCGACCTCGCCGACGCCCGCTGGATCGACGCACCGGACACCGGGCTCCCGCTGGCGCACCTGCGGGCCGCCAACGGAGGCCACGGCTTCCGGGGCGCCCTGCGCTACGAGGGCACCGACGTCCGCGCGCTGACAGCCCTCGTGGCGGCCGGGCACGGGCTGACCCTGCTGCCCCACTCGGCCGGCTCCGGCG
>NZ_LIRL01000859.1 GCF_001419795.1 Streptomyces niveiscabiei | reverse complement strand
GGTTTTGGCGGGGCGCGGGGTTTCGGCCTTGCGAGTGCCGGTTCCTCAGGGGCGTACCCCGCTGCTGAAGCCCGTCCAGCGCAGGTCCGGTGGCAGGTGGCCCATGTCGTTGAAGAGGACGACCGCCGGGGGCAGGCCGTCCCGGTACTGGATCGTCGTCAGCGCGGTGTTTCCGCAGTTCAGGCCGATCCAGCGGGCGGGCGGCGCGTCGAGGGCGTGCCGCAGGAGCCAGGCGACCTGGAAGGCGTGGGTGACGAGCACCTCGTGGGTCTCCCGCTCGGCGGGGCGCGCGAACCTCGCGGTCAGCGCGTCCGCCAGCCGCCTCCCCTCGGCCGCCTCCTCGCCGCCGAACCCGTCGAAGAAACCGGCGTACGCGGGCGGCATGTCCTCCGGGACGTACGGCACATGGTCGGTCAGCTCGGGCGCCTCCCGCACGGGGGCGTCCGCCAGGTGGGTGCCGAGGATCCGCGCGGAGCGTTCCGCGCGGGGGAGGGGCGAGTGCCAGACCGCGTCGACCGGCAGGGCGGACAGCCGCCGGCCGAGCGACTCGACCTGGCGGTCGCCGGTTGCGGTGAGGTGCCCGAAGGCGTCGGCCTCGCCGTGCCGGACGACGTGGAGGTGGCGGGTGGGCATGTCAGAGGGCTCCTAGCGTGCGGTGGGCGTCTTCGAGGCGCTGGACGTCGTCGCGGGGCGTGTGGTTCCCGGAGACGTCGTCGGCCCAGGTGAGGAGGCGGTGTACGTGGGGGTCGGGGGCGCCGGCGAGGACGCGGGGGGTGCCGAGGGCGACCTCGCCCGTGGTGCCGTCGACGGTGACGAGGGTGCCCTCGGGGAGGGCGGAGCCCTGCGCCCCGACCACCGCCGGTTTGTTCAACGCCCGTGCCACGACCGCCGCGTGGCTCGCCGGGCCGCCCCGCGCCGTGACGATCCCGGCCGCCGCCGCGATGCCGCGCAGGTCGTCCGGGGAGGTCTCGGGGCGGACCAGGACGACGGGGGAGTCCCGGGCCATGCGGAGCGCCGCCTCCGTCGTCGTCGCGACCCGGCCGACGGCCACGCCGGGACACGCGCCGACCCCCCGGGCCACGACGTCCCTGGGCCCGGCGATGCGGGGCGTACGGACGTGGGCGAGGCTCCGGACCCGGCGCAGCGCCTCGCGCCGGTCGATGACGTCCGCCTCGGCCAGCTCCACCGCCGTGCGGACCGCCGCCGCGTTCGTGAACCGGCCCGGTCGGACCTGGAGCAGCCACAACTCGCCGGACTGGAAGGTGAATTCGGTGTAGCAGGCGTCCCGGTAGCGGCCCTCGACGCGGCGCAGGGCGTCGAGCAGCTCCGCCCACAACGCCGGTTCCCGGTCGGCGAGTTCACGCAGCGGGCGGGTCGGCCGCGTACCGGACACGACGTCCTCGCCCTGCGCGCGGAACAGGACGTCGCCGTACGGGGTGTTCTCGCCGGTGTTGGGGTCGCGGCTGAAGGCGACGCCGGTTCCGCTGCGGGGGTCGCGGTTGCCGAAGACCATGGCCTGGACGACGACCGCCGTGCCGAGGTCGTGGGGGACGGCGTGGAGGGTGCGGTAGGTGTGGGCGCGGGGGGAGCACCAGGACGTGAAGACGGCTTCTACGGCCAGGGCGAGCTGAGTTGGGGCGTCGTCCGGTACGGGGGCCGGCGTGGCCGCCGCGAAGCTCGCGAGGAAGCGGGCCCGGGAGTCCCGCGCGAACCCCTCGTCACCGGTCTCGGTGGCCAGACTCGCCGTAGTGGCCGTGGTCAGGCCCAGGCCGAGCACCGTGTCCATCATCCCCGGCATCGACATCCCCGCCCCCGACCGCACGGACACCGCGAGCGGCCTGCCCGGGCCGCCGAAGACGCGGCCGGTGGCGTGTTCGAGCCCGGCGATCCCCTCGGCCAGCTCCTCGCGGAGCCCCTCCGGGAGCCGCTTCTCGTCGAGGAAGGCCCGGCATGCCCGCGCCGACACGACGAACGCGGGCGGCACCCGCAGCCCGAGCCGGTGCAGCAGCGCCAGCCCGAGCGCCTTGCCGCCCAACTCCGCGCTGTCCCCGGCGAGTTCGGCCGACACCGGGTGCACCCACCTCATCGCGGCAGCCCCAGCGTGACGAGCAGATCCTCGTGCAGCTCCGCCCAGACCGTGTGGTACGACGCCGTGCTGTCCGTCACGAACTCCCGTTCACCGCCCGCCGCCCGCTCCAGCGCCCCGGTCAGCCTGATCCGGTAGCGGCTGAACCGGGGGAGTGCGGCGGCGAGTTCGTCACCGACCGGGGCGAACCGTCGGTCCAGGTCGGCGAATCGGTCGAGGACTTTCGCGTCGTACGCCGGGTCGCTGTGGTCGTTGACGCTGAACGAGCCGTCCACCGGCCGCAGTTGCCATGCCGTGCACAGGTCGAGCAGCTCGGGGTTGAGGACCAGGAACCGTTGGAACGCCGCCCGCAGCGGGTCCCGGGCGCCGGACGCGTCGAGTTCGGCGGTGATCCGACGGAGGTTTTCCGCGCGCCCCGCGTCCGTGAGGCTCCAGGCGTCGTACGAGCGCGTCACGAAACCCTCGACACCGAGGTCGATGAGCGCGGACTCGACGTCCGGTTCGGTGAGGCCGGTGAAGGCGCCGATGCGGGTGGGGCTGGCGGCGCCTGCGCAGCGCAGGGCGTGCAGGACGGGGAGGGGCATGGGCGGCCTCGTGGGTGTCGGGTGCCGTGGATGTTCGGCGTCTCGGATGGTGCGCGTTTTCGGATGACGCCAACATCTGGATGGTCTCGGTATCATGGCACAGTCCGAACCGAAGGGGACACCATGGCGAGACTCACCCGCGCCGAGCAGCAGCACCGCACCCGCGCCGCCGTACTCACCGCCGCCCGCGCCGAGTTCACCGAGCACGGCTACACCGACGCCAAGATCGACCGCATCGCGGAACGCGCCGACCTCACGCGGGGCGCGGTGTACTCCAACTTCGCGGGGAAGCGCGCGCTGTACCTGGCGGTGCTCGCGGCCGACGCGGAGGCGGCCCGGTCGGCTGCTCAACCTCCCCTGAAAACGCCGGAGTCGATGAGCGAGGCGCTGGGCGCGTTCGCCCGCGTCTGGCTGGAGCGCCTCCCCCTGGCCGGCGACACCCCGGCGAGCGGCCACCTACAGCTCCGCTCCCTTTCGGGGGTCGTCGACACGGCCCCGATGCGGGCGGCGCTGGCGGAACTCCTGCGCCTGGAGGCACTGTTGCTGGCGCTGTCGCTGGACGCGCGGAGGCCGCCGGTCCGGGTGGCGGACCTCGCGTTGACGCTGCTGCACGGGGCGGCGGCGCTGGCGGAGAACGCGCCGGGCTCGGGGGACCCCTTCGACGTGGCGCGGGCGGCGGAACACCTGGCGGAGCTGCCGCTGACCATCGACGAACCGGCACCGCATCTGGCGTTCACGGCCCCGGCGCGAGAGACACGGGAACCCTGGACGCCGCCCGCCGGTCTGCGGGACGAGATCACCGGCCGACCGGTCGATCTGCGGGATGACGGAGTGGTGGTCGTTCTGGGCGCCGCGCGGCTGGGGGCGGTGAGGGAAGCGCCGGGGGAGGGGACGACGTTCGTCGTGGTGACCGCGGACCCCGCGGAGACCGGCCGCTTGGTCCGACTACGGATCACGGACCTCGTAGCGTGCCTGCGCCGCGTGTTCGCCCCCACGGACCTGCCGCGCATCCGGATCGTCCTCGACGAGGAGGAAACGATCGCGAAGGCGATCGGCAGCTCGGCGGTCGACGACCGCACGGAGACCGCCGTACGCATTCACCACGGCCGCATCACCCATCGAGCGGAGGGACACGGCGCGGGGCATGCGGCGAGCGAGGTGACCCGAGAGGAACGGGACGGGTGATGCGCCGGGCCGCCGCACGGCTTTGCCCTACCCCGGCACCCGCAAGCTCACCTCGAACCCACCCTCCTCCGTAGGCCCTGCGGTAAACGTCCCGCCCAGCAACTCCGCCCGCTCACCCAGCCCGATCAACCCCTGATGCGCCCCCGGCAACGGCAAGGACGCCCGCGTCGCAGGCGTGTTCCGCACTGTCACCCCGAACCCCGACGCGTCGTGCCACAGCCGGACCGTCGCCCGGGCCCCCGGCGCGTGCTTGCGCACATTGGTCAGCGCCTCCTGCACGGTCCGGTACACGGCCCGCTGAGCGGTCGTACTCACCTGCACCGGCAACTCCCCGGTCAGCTCCGTCTCGATCCCGCTCCCGGAGACCAGCCGCTGAAGATCCGTGAGCGTCGGCTGAGGCGTCAACTCGGTGGCCCGCCCCCCGGACGCCCGCAACAGTGTGACCATGTGCCGGAGTTCATCGAGCGTGTCGACACTGAGCGACCGGATGGCCCGCACCCCCTCCCGGAACTCGGGATCCTTCGTGGCCACCTGGAGCGCCCCGGCCTGCACGGCGATGAGACTCACCTGATGTGAGACGACGTCGTGCATCTCACGCGCCAACTGGGCCCGCTCCCGCGCCAGTACGGCCTGCGAGTGCAGCAACCGCTCGTGTTCCCGGGCCTCTTCGATCTCGACGAGCCGCCGGGCGAGATCGCGCCGGGCCTGGAGGAGCTGCCCGAGCAGGACGGGCGCGGCGGCGGTGGCGAGCGTGTAGAAGAAGTAGACGACGGTCCACGTACGGTCGTGCTGGGACAGCCCGTCGAACGGCCACGGCAGGGCGGACGCGACGGCGAACAGCAGCGCGCACGCCCCGAGCAGCCGCCGGTCCCGGGACCGCTCGGAGAGGGTGAACAGCGCGGCGAACGGCGCGAACACGATGTCCAGCATGGTGGTCGCCGGGATCGTCAGCAGGAACACGGCGAGCGGGAACCGCCGCCGCAGCACCAGCCCCGCACAGGCGACCGAGGCGGCCACCAGGGTGAACGTGCCGCCGTCCTCCAGGCTGATGCACACGTCCGCGACGGCGATGACGACGACCAGCGCGTCGAGAGCACGCTCGGACGGCCGCCACTTCATCGCCCCGACCCGCCGTCCCCCGCGTCCAGCAGCCCCGCCCGCTGGGCGAGCAGCGCGGCCTGCACGCGGCTGCCGACGCGCAGCTTCGTGAGGATCGCGCTCACGTGATCCTTGACGGTCCCGGCGCTGAGATGGATCCGCGCCCCGATCTCCGCGTTGGACAGCCCCTCCGCGACCAGCACGAGCACCTCGCGCTCCCGCTCGCTGAGCCGCCCGACACGCCCCGTCTCCTCGTCGTCGGCGGCGGAGGCGGGCCGCCCCCGCCACACCGCGTGCGAGGCCTTCGGCGACATCACGACGCCGCCCGCCGCGAGCGTCCGCACGAGCTGCGCCAGCTGGTCCGGCTCGGTGTCCT
This sequence comes from Streptomyces niveiscabiei, assembly GCF_001419795.1. GTDB lineage: Bacteria > Actinomycetota > Actinomycetes > Streptomycetales > Streptomycetaceae > Streptomyces > Streptomyces niveiscabiei. The sequence continues at coordinate 2,773 of NZ_LIRL01000859.1, read as the reverse complement.
TCAGCAGGAACCCGGCCGCGCCGGACTTGAGGGCGGTCACGACATACTCGTCCGCGTCGAATGTCGTCAGCATCGCCACCACCGGCGGCTCGGGCAGCGCCCGCACCTGGCCGAGCACGGTGAGGCCGTCCACGTCCGGCATCCGGATGTCCAGCAGCACCACGTCGGGCCGCTCGCGCCGGACCGTGGCCACGGCCTCCGCGCCGGTCGCCGTCGCGACGACCTCGATGTCCTCGGCCGCGTTGAGGATGAGCCGGAAACCGGACCGCACCAGGGCCTCGTCGTCCACCACCATGACACGGATCACGTGCGTCCCGCCTCGTCGTTCTGAGTTGTGATCGGCACCGGTCGTCTGCGCCGTCACATCCGACCGTAGAGGGCGAAACCCCTCGTGGCAGAGGGTACGGGGCACAGTCCCGCCGGTCGGGGGGAGGGGACCAGCCGCCCGGGGGGTACGGCGGTACGCCCCCGGTCGGCGGGGGCGGACCCCCCGACCGGCGGGGGGTGCCCGGACGAGTGCCGGATACCTGGTCGGCTCCCCGCCGACCAGCCTGGACGCATGACCCAGAACGCAGACCGGACGACGCTCACGGACCGGGCCGCCGAGCCGGCCCCCGGGCGCTCCGAGGAGCCCGCGCGGCCTTCGACGGGGCGCCTGATCGGCGTCGACCTCGCGCGCGGCCTCGCCGTCTTCGGCATGTACGCCGCCCACGTCGGCCCCGACCCCGCGCAGGGCGGCTTCGTCGGGCACGTGATGGAGCTGGCGCACGGCCGGGCCTCCGCGCTCTTCGCCTTCCTCGCCGGGTTCTCGGTCATGCTGATCACCGGCCGCCGCACCCCGAAGACCGGCCGCGCGGGCCGTCAGGCGGTCGCGAAGGTCGTGATCCGGGCGGCGATCCTGCTCGTCCTGGGCACGCTGCTGACGATGAGCGGCACCCCCGTCGAGGTCATCCTCGCCTTCTACGGCCTGTACTTCCTCCTCGTCCTCCCGCTGTACCGGCTGCGCGCCCTGCCCCTCGCGGTCATCGCGGCGGCGAGCGCCCTGGTCCTGCCGCAGGTCCTCTACGTCGTCCAGCACTTCCTGGCGAACCACGAGCCCGGCGGCCTGTGGACCTGGCCGGCCGAGACCGGCGGCGTCGTCTCCCTCCTGTTCTCCGGCAGCTACCCGGCCCTGACCTGGATCCCGTTCGTCATCGCCGGGATGGCCGTGGCCCGCCTCGACCTGGCCGCGGCCCTCGTCCGCACCCGCCTCGCCGTCACCGGCGCCGCGCTCGCCGTCCTCGGCTACGGCGGCTCCTGGCTCGCCCTGCACCTCGTGCCCGGCGCGCTGACCCGGCTGGCGGAGAGCGGCTTCGGCGGCTGGGGCAAGGGCGGCTCTGGCATGGACGGAGCGGACATGGGTGGCGCGGGCCTGGGCGGGGGCGGCTCGGCGGCGTCCGCCTGGTGGTCGGACACCTGGGGCTACCCGACCGGCGACACCCCCTACGGCCTGCTCGTCGCCTCCCCGCACAGCGAGACGACCCTGTCCGTCCTCGGCAACGCCGGAGTCGCGCTCCTCGTCCTGATCGGCTGCCTCGCCGCCGTCGACGCCTTCCCCCGCTTCCACCGGCTCGCCAAGCCCGTCATCGCCGTCGGCTCGATGTCCCTGACCGCGTACCTCTTCCACATCGCCGGCATCCACGTCCTCGGCATCGAGGAACTGCCCGGCTCGCCGCCGCACGTCCTGCTCGGGTTCATCGTCGCAGTCACCGTGTTCGCCGCCGTGTGGGCCCGGTACTTCCGGCGCGGGCCCCTGGAGTGGCTGCTCGGCAAGGCCACGAAGCCCGCCGAACTCATCCGCTGACCCCCACGACCTTCCCGGAGTCCGCTCATGCTGTTCAACCCCCTGAACACGGCCAAGGAACCCACCCCCCTGCGCGGCACCCTCGTCGCCGGGGTCCTCGCGACGACCGTCGCCGCCGTCGGCCTCGCCTTCGGCGCCGCCACCCGCTCCGAGGCCCGGCCCTCCGACGAGGAGACCAAGACCCTCGACCAGCTGTACGCCGCCGCGAAGGCCGAGGGCGGCAAGCTCGTCGTCTACGCGGGCGGCGACTGGAAGGACCAGCAGGACGACACGAAGAAGGCGTTCGAGCGGCGCTTCCCCGGGGTCACCGTCGACATGGTCGTCGACTACAGCAAGTACCACGACGCCCGCATCGACCACCAGATCGCGACCAAGAGCCTCGTCCCCGACGTCGTCCAGCTCCAGACCCTCCAGGACTTCGACCGCTGGAAACGGCAGGGCGTCCTGCTGCCCTACAAGGCAGCCGGGTTCGACAAGGTGCACGCCTCGTTCAAGGACCCCGACGGCGCCTGGATCGCCACCGACGTGTTCGCCTTCGGCGCCGCCTACAACCGGCAGGCCGTCGGCGCCGACGCACCCCGCAGCGTCCGTGACCTCGCCGCCGCGCGCTGGAAGGGCAAGGTCGCCTCCGCCTACCCGAACGACGACGACGCGACCCTCTTCCTCTACAGCCGGTACGTGAAGGCGTACGGCTGGAAGTGGCTCGACGGCATGGCCCGCAACACCCGGTTCCTGCGCGGCTCCGACGCCGCCGGCAACCTCATGGCCGAGGGCAAGAAGGCCGTAGGCCTGGGCGGCTGGGTCACCCCCGGCGCCGAGGGCAGCATGATCCCGAACACGACCGACCCGTTCGTCGCCTGGGGCCAGCGCGAGGCGATCCTCAAGACGGCCCGCCACCCCGCCGCCGCGAAGCTCTTCCTCAACTGGCAG
>NZ_LIRL01000858.1 GCF_001419795.1 Streptomyces niveiscabiei | reverse complement strand
TCACCCGATCGAGGTCGGCCGAACGGCCGACCTCGATCGGGTGATGGGGCGGTTTTTGACGCCGGATCAGTGGCCGAACGGCCGAGGCGGCGGCGGTCCGGATTCCGCGAAGGTTGATCCACGACGGCAGGGCCGGCAGAGGCCACGCCAGGACCAGTCGAGGAGCACCTCTCATGCGACACAACCAACGGCTCGCCATCGCAGCCGGCCTCGGTCTCGCCGTGGCCTGCGCCATCCCCGCCGGCTCCGCTCATGCGATCAGTGGAGGTACGGAGGTCTCGTCCGCACCGTGGGCCGTGCAGGTCTACAACAACGGACGGTTCGCCTGTACGGGAACGATGCTGACGGACCGTTGGGTGCTCACCGCATACCACTGCTACAACGACGAGCCGGGAAAGATGTCGGTCCGCGTCGGAGACCCCCGCATCGGCCACGGCACGAAGGCCGACGTCACCGCCATCCGGCACCTGGACGACACGGACCACCTGGACGACGTGGCCCTCTTCCGCCTGGCGAAGCCGGTCAAGGCGCCGCACGTCAAGCTGACGAGGCCGGACCCGCCCAAGGGAGCGGTCGTCGGCATCTACGGCTACGGAAACTTCGGCCCCCACCCGAAGAACCTCCGCAAGGCGACGAACCGCGTGACCTCCGTCAAGCACGACGACATCCTCGGCCGCGCGGTCTGGACGAAGAAGCTGACGGGAGACAGCGAGCCGGGCGACTCGGGCGGCCCGGCGTTCTACAAGGGCGAGCAGGTGGGAGTGCTGTTCGGGCCGAACCAGTACAGCAGCGTGGCGTCGCACCGGAGCTGGATAAGGAGCGTCACGGGGGTGTGAACATGCCGAGGTCGGCGGGGCGGTGCCTCGGAGGCGCTGGACAGAGGGTCAGCCCAAGAGATCACCACCTCGCACGAACACCCCCGCTCGCGCCGCAGCCACCGCCGCTTCCGCCGCGTGGTCCGCGTCGGATTCCGTGAGGGGCGCGGGGGTGGTGAGGAGGCGGTAGTAGAGGGGAGCGGAGACGGCGCGGATCACCTCGTGGGGGTCGGTGCCGGCGGGGAGTTCGCCTCGGGTGATGGCCTGGCGGACGCAGGGGGCCCACTCCTCGACGCGGACGGCGTAGAAGCGGTGGAGGGCCTCGGCGGTTCGGGGGTCGCAGGTGGCGGCGGCGATGACGGCCTTGAAGAGGGCGCCCTGGCGGGGGTCGGTGAGGGTGCGTCGGACGAGGCGGGCGTTGGCCTTGAGGTCGTCGAGGAGGGAGCCGGTGTCGGTGCGGGGGAGGGACTGTTCGGCCATGTCGGTGAGGAGGTCGGCCACCAGGCCGGTGACCGTGCCCCAGCGCCGGTAGACGGTGGTCTTGCCGACCTCGGCGCGGCGGGCGACGTCGGCGAGGTCGAGGTGGGTGAAGCCCTGCTCGGCGAGGACGTCTCCGGCGGCTCGCAGGACGGCGGCTCGGACCCGGGCCGTGCGTCCACCGGGCCGGAGGGTTCCGGGATCGGCACTGTCGATCTCCATAACGGGACTCCTGTTCCGTTAGTAAGTCAAAGCTTGTTAAGGTGAGGACATCTTAAGGGAACTCAGGACCCATTAAGGGGGAGTGGTCATGGAGTACAGGCAACTGGGCGCGTCCGGCCTCAAGGTCCCCGCGCTGAGCTTCGGCGCCGGAACCTTCGGCGGGCGGGGACCGCTGTTCGGCGAGTGGGGCAGTACGGACGTACGGGAGGCGCGGCGGCTGGTCGACATCTGCCTCGACGCGGGAATCACGATGTTCGACACGGCCGACGTCTACTCGGACGGAGCTTCCGAGGAAACACTCGGCGAGGCGATCAAGGGCCGCAGGGACCGGGTGCTCGTCTCGACCAAGGCGGGCCTGCCGACAGGGGACGGACCCGCCGACGCCGGCACCTCCCGCGCCCGCCTCATCACCGCCTGCGAGAGCGCGCTGCGCAGACTCGGCACCGACCACATCGACCTGTTCCAGCTTCACGCCTTCGACGCCGCGACGCCGGTGGAGGAGGTCGTGGCGGCGCTCGACGACCTCGTGCGGGCGGGGAAGATCCGCTACCTCGGCGTCTCCAACTTCTCGGGCTGGCAGACGATGAAGTCCCTCGCGGCGGCGGACCGGCACGGACGGAGCCGCTACGCGGCCCAGCAGGTGTACTACTCGTTGATCGGCCGCGACTACGAGTGGGACCTGATGCCGCTGGGCCTGGACCAGGGGCTGGGCGCGGTGGTCTGGAGCCCGCTGGGCTGGGGCCGCCTCACGGGGAAGGTCCGCCGGGACCACCCCCTGCCGCCCCGGAGCCGCCTGCACCGGACGGCCGACTACGGTCCCCCGGTGGAGGACGAGCACCTCTACCGAGTGGTGGACGCACTCGACGAAACGGCCCAGGAGACCGGCAGGACGATCCCCCAGGTGGCCATCAACTGGCTGCTCCAGCGCCCCACCGTGTCCTCGGTCATCATCGGCGCCAGGGACGAGCGGCAACTCCGGGAGAACCTGGGGGCGGTCGGCTGGGAACTGACACCCGAGCAGATGGCGCGCCTGGACGGGGCGAGCGCCCGGACCGCCCCGTACCCGCACTTCCCGTACCAGCGCCAGGCGGGGTTCGCCCGCCTCAACCCACCGGTGGTGTGACGATGCCGGCGGCGCGGGGAACCACACGGGACGGTACGGTGCGGCGGCGTTCAGACCTCGTCGTGCCGGCCGAGGAGACGGAATGCCGAACCCCGGGCCTGGTACAGGAAGTACACCCCCTCCAAGGCGAGATCGCCCGAGGTGAACCGCAGGGGTTTGGCGAGGCCGGTGTAGGCGGTGCCGGACAACTGCTGGGCCAGGACGCCGGGTGGGACGTCGGCTGTGGTTCCCGTTCGCTCCAGCGCCCGGGCGGCGAGCCCCACCGCGTCGTACGCCTCCGGCGACCACCGGGCGGGAGCGGTGCCGTAGCGCGTGCGGTGGGCGGCGGTGAAAGCGGGGGACACGCTGCCGGGATCGGTGAAGGGGGCGCCGAACACCCAGCCCCCGCGGGCGGGTGGGGAGAACGCCGGTCGCATGAGGTGCCACGTGCCCAGGCGCGGACCCGTGAACCCGGCGTCGGTGAGGGCGCGGGCGCACAGCGAGGCGCGTTCGGGGGAGACCCCGGTGAAGACGACGGCCTGGGCTCGCGCGGCGAGCACTCCACGGACGGCGGGAGCGAAGTCGGAACTGCCGGCGGCGACGGACCGTACGACGGCGGTCCCCGCGCGGGAGAGCGCGGAGACGAGGTCCGTGCCGGTCGGACCGGCCGCGTGGTCGTCGATGACGCCGGTCCGGTCGACGGGGTGGACGGACGACAGGTACGTCAGCAGGGGCAGGGCGAGCTGGGACTCGGGTCCGCGGGTGGCGAAGACGGTGCTGAGGTTCAGGCCGGAGAGTTCGGCGCCGTCGGAGGAGACAAGAAGCATCGCCGTACGGGCGGCCTCGTACACCGGCGCGGCGGCGCGAGCGGCGGTGGCCGTGCCGAGTCCGAGCACCGCGACGGCCCCGCGCGCGACGAGCCGCCGGGCGGCGTCGGCAGCGCGTGCCGGCTCGCCCCGGTCGTCCACGGTCTCCAGGGCGAGCCGGAAGGAGACCCCGTCGCGGGCGTTGTACCGCTCCACGGCGAGCCGGGCGCCCCGCTCCTGGGCCTCGCTGTCCGCCGTGCTGGCGCCGCTGAAGTCGCCCTGGAAACCGAGGACATGGACAGGGAGCCCGGCACCGCCCCGCCGGGACACGAGGTATCCGGTGACCCCGCCGCCGGCCGCGAGGACGGAGGCCGCCGCACTGCCCAGGAGCAGCACCCGGCGCCGGGACGGCGGGGCCTGCGCGAGAGGTGGGCCCGCGTCAGGGACAGGCTCCTGAGCCCTCTGCGGCGTCGGCACCTCCAGGGCCCGCGCGGACCGCTCCGCGACGACCCGCAGGACAGCGGGCGGCAGCCAGTCCCGCCCCGGACCACCGGAGGCAGCGGGACCGAGCCGGGGATCGCGGAGGGACGCCGCGAGCCGGACAGCGGTGGGACGCCCGGCCGGATCCTTCGCGAGGCACCCCGCGATCAACGCCCGCAGCTCGCCGGGGACGTCGGAGAGGTCCGGCTCCTCGTGGACCGTACGGAACAGCACCCCCGCCGCATGCCCCGCGCCGAAGGGCCGCCGCCCGGACGCCGCGTACGCGAGGACGCAGCCGAGGGAGAAGACGTCGCTCGCCGGACCGACCTCGCCGCCCCGGGCCCGCGCCTGCTCCGGCGCGAGGAACCCCGGGGTTCCGATGACCGCGTCGGGCGCGGTGAGGGCCGTGGCGCCGGAGGCGTGGGCGATGCCGAAGTCGATGAGGCGGGGGCCGTCGAGGGTGAGGAGGACGTTGCCGGGTTTGACGTCGCGGTGGACGAGCCCGGCCGCGTGGACGGCGGTGAGCGCGTCGGCGAGCCGGGAACCGAGGACGCGGACGGCGGCGACGGGCAGCGCGCCGAAGCCGTCCACCGCCTCGGTGAGCGAGGGCCCCGGCACGAACTCCGAGGCCAGCCAGGGCTCCCGGGCCTCGGGACCGGCGGCCACGACCGGCACCAGCCAGTCCCCGGCCAGCCCCCGCACCGCCGTCACCTCACGCCGGAAGCGGGCCCGGAACGCGGGGTCGGCCGCGTGCTCCGCGCGGATCGTCTTCAGCGCGACGAGCGCGCCACCCGCACTGCGGGCCAGGTACACGACACCCATGCCGCCCGCGCCGAGCCGGGCCAGGAGGCGGTGGCCGCCGATCTCCTCGGGGTCGTCGGAGGTGAGGGGACGCATCTAGACGGAGACCTCGCCGGCGTACGCGAACCGGCCGCCTCTCACCTCGTACCGGAACACCTCGTAGCCGTCCAGCCAGTGCTGCTCCGGGTCGAAGGCGTAGGTGCGGACGGCTCCCTCGTACGGCTTCTTCAGCAGGAGGTCGAACAGGCGCTGCCGGGCGGGCGGTTCGCCGGACTCGGTGAGGCGGGTGAGGATCATGCGGGTGACGTCGTAGGTCTCGGCGGCCCAGTACGGGGGCGGAGTGCCGTAGCGCTTGCGGTAGGCGGCGGCGAAGGGGCGCACGGGGGCGGCGGACGGGTCGATGTACGGGGCGAAGGTCTGCCAGCCCTCGGCGGCGGCGCCCGCCGCGCTCAGGAACTCCGGCTGGGCGGCGGGGAATCCGAGGACGCGGGCGCCGGGGAAGCCGGTGAGGGCGCGGGCCACCTCGGCGGCGCGGGCGGGGGTGCCGGTGTAGACGAAGGCGTCCGGCCGGCGCGCGGCCATCTCGGCGACCACGGACGACAGGTCACCGGCCAGCCGGGGCGCGACGCGCGGCTCGCCGGTGATCTTCAGGACGCCGAGGTTCTGGTAGAGGGTGTGGCCGAGTTCCCAGGCCGAGGTGCCGCCCGCGCGGTCGACCAGCACGCTCACCCGCCGGGCACCCAGGCCGTGCAGGGCGAACGCCATCGGTGCGGGGATGCCCGTGTCGCCGGGCACGGCCTGGAGGAAGTGCCGGACGGGGGCCGTGCCGTACGTGGACCGGCCCGAGGACGCGGTGAGTTGGGGGATCGAGCGGGCGTCGTAGGAGGTGAGGCTCGCGCCGGTCGTCGTGTCGCCGGTCGAGGCGATGACGGCGAGGAGGCCGGGGTCGGCGGCGAGGGTGCGGGAGACCTCGGCGGCGCGGGCCGGGTCACCCTGGTCGTCGGCGGTGCGCAGGGTCAGCGGGAACGGCCTGTCGTCGCGGGCGTTGAACTCCTCGACGGCGAGCCGGACGGCGCGTTCCTGGGCCTGGCCGATCGTCTTCTGGGGGCCTGTCAGGTCGGCCTGGAGGCCCAGGGTCCAGCGGGGGCCGGGCGGTGCGGAGTCCCGGCCGGACGCCCAGACCGCCGCGCCCGCGCCGCCGGCGGCCAGCAGGGC
>NZ_LIRL01000857.1 GCF_001419795.1 Streptomyces niveiscabiei | reverse complement strand
GGTGGTGGGGACGGGATCGTACGGGGCAGGCGTTGTGCAACCGCTTCCACAACTCGCGCACCCGCGTCCGCTGCCGACGTTTGTGCAACCGCTTCCACAACCTTCCTCCCCGGCGCCAGGGACGTCAGTGCCACCCCGCCCACCAGCAGGATCGCCGCGCACCAGCGCAGGGGGCTGATCGGTTCGCCGAGGAAGAGGGCCGCGGAGGACATGCCGAAGACGGGGACGAGGAGGGAGAAGGGGGCGACCGTGGAGGCGGGGTGGCGGCGCAGGAGCCAGCCCCAGGCGCCGAAGCCGAGGACGGTGGAGATCCAGGCGACGAAGAGGACCGTGCCGACGCCGGCGAGGTCGAGGGAGCGCAGGGCGTCGAGGTCGCGGCGGGGGCCTTCGGTGAGCAACGACAGGGCGAGGAGCGGGAGTACGGGGACGGTGCTCACCCACACCATGAAGTTGAGGGCGTCGGGCGGCGCGGCCTTGCGGGTCAGGACGTTGGAGACGCCCCAGCAGGCGGCACCGGCGATGACGAGAGCGAATGCCCCGAGCGGCCCGGCCGTCCCCTCGTCGACGGCGGCGACGCCGATCCCGGCGAAGGCGACGCCCATGCCCAACACCCTGACGCGCGTGGGCCGTTCGCCCAGCACCGCGAACGCGATCAGCGCGGTGAACACGGCCTGGATCTGGAGGACGAGCGAGGAGAGCCCGGCCGGCATCCCCGCGTCCATCCCGACGAAGACGAACCCGAACTTCGCGACGCCGAGCGAGAGTCCGACTCCGACGATCCACTTCCACGCGACCTTCGGCCGCCCCACGAAGAACACGGCGGGCAGCGCGGCCACCAGGAAGCGCAGGGCGGAGAAGAGCAGCGGCGGAAAGTGGTCGAGACCGATTTCTATGACGGTGAAGTTGACGCCCCAGATCGCGGTGACGAGGACGGCGAGGAGGAGGTGTGCTGGTCGCATGCGTCGAGCATCGGCTGTACAGACCATGTAGCACCAGCGATGATTACTGCACGACAGAATGAAGCAACGCTTACCTTTGGGAGCCCGGCATGCTCGACCTCCAGCGGCTGCGCGCCCTGCACGCGGTCTCCGTCCACGGCACCGTCGGCGCCGCCGCTGCCGCGCTCGGGTACACCTCGTCGGCGGTGTCGCAGCAGATCGCCAAGCTGGAGCGGGAGACGAGGACGGTTCTGCTCGAACGCGAGGGCAGGGGCGTGCGGTTGACCGACGAGGCATGGCAACTAGCTGAGACCGCGCAGGAGTTGCTGGCGATCGTCGAGCGCGCGGAGACGGGGCTCGAAGAGCGCCGGGGGCTGCCCGCCGGGCGGCTGACGATCGCCGCGTTCGCCTCGGCGGCGCGGGGGCTGATGCCGGCCGTCCTCGCGGACCTGGCCCGCAGGCACCCCGCGCTCGACGCCCGGCTGACCGAGATCGACCCGCACCTGTCGGTGGACCTCGCGGCCAAGGGCGCGGTCGACCTGGTCGTCGCGCACGACTGGGACATCGCCCCGCTGCCCGCTCCGGCAGGGCTGGAGCAGGCGCACATCGGGGACGACCTGTGCGATCTCCTCGTACCTGAGAGCCACCCGTTCGCGGGTCGTACGGCGGTCACCCGGGAGGAGTTGGGCGGTGAGCGGTGGATCTGCCAGCCGCCGGGGCGGGTGTGCCACGACTGGCTCCTGCGTACCCTGCGCTCGGCCGGTCACGAGCCCGACGTGGTCCACCAGGCCGACGAGAACCCGACGCTGGTGGCGCTGGTCGCGGCGGGGCTGGGGGTGGCGCTGATCCCGCGCCTGGGTCGCGGGCCGCTGCCGCCGGGGGTGGTGGAGGTGCCGCTGGAGCCGGTACCCGTACGCAGGTTGTACGCCTTGTGGCGGACGGGGGCGGCGCGGAGGCCGGCGATCGCGGAGACGGTGCGGACGCTGCGGGAGCACTGGCCTAGGGTGACGGCGCGGTGAGGTTCGGTGAGGTGAGGTACCTCAGCGGTACGGGGGGTACGGGGTACTGGGGTACGAGGTCGGAGGCGGCCGGGGTTCGGACGCGGGCCGTCGCCGCCGGGAACCCTTCGCATCCGGCGTACGTCGAACCTCAAACTGCCGGACGAGTCACCACGGTGCGGTGTCGGCCCTCGCGGCTGGCCGTGATCGCCGACCCACCCTCTCCGCCGTACCGCGGCCGGCAGCGTGCCGTCATCGGCGTGCCCCCCTCCAAAGCGCCGATGGCGGCCCCTCCTGGCGTGAACTCCTCGTGACAGCGCGGCAGATCGGGTGATCCCAGGCCGTAGGGTGGGCCGATGCGCAGGGGGATCGGGCTCAGGGAGGTGGCCGAGCGGGCCGGGGTGTC
>NZ_LIRL01000856.1 GCF_001419795.1 Streptomyces niveiscabiei | reverse complement strand
CGTGCCGCCCCTAGCGGCACGACTGCCCGCAGCTGGGTGAGCGGGGTGGAGCGGGTGCGGATCGGCGAGGCTGCCTGCCGCTGAGGCCGCTGAGGCCGCTGAGTGCGGGTCTGCGGGGGTGCCGCCCGGTGTGGTTGCGGCAGGAGTGCCGGGTGCGTGCGGGGCGCGAGGGTGGTGCTGCGGGGCGGTGGGAGCTGCGTGGGCCGGTGGTTGTTGTTTGTCGGGGGGCTGGGGCGCGTTCCGTGCCGTATCGGCCGTGTGCCCCTCGCCGCTCTCCGCCAGGGGCGGAAATGCCCAACTGCCTTTGTCCGGCTCCTGTTTGGGCAGGGGGGTTGTAGAGGGACCCGGTGCCCTTCCTCGGGCCGCTGCCCTCTCCTCCCGTTTCCTCGCCCTGACCACCCTCCACCGCGCCCACGTCCCGAGGCCGAAGAATGTCAAGGTCAGCAGGATCATCAGCTGGCCGATGAACAGGCCCCAGAAGAGGCCGTACCCCGAGAGGTCGTCCGGTGGGGTGTCGGGCCAGGCGCCGGGGAGGTCGTTGGGGTGGGAGATGAGGTGGCGTAGGGCCAGCGGCGTACGCATGAAGGTGAGGCCGGCCGGCCAGGTGGCGTGGGAGAGGAGGGCCGAGAGGCCTGTTGCTGTCCAGGTCAGGATGGTGATGACCAGCAACAGCGCCAGTATGCCTAGGAGCAGGCCGTCCGGGACGCCTCCCTGTTGTTGTTTGGGGCGAGGGGTCGGCATGGGTCACGCCACCGTGGATTCCGTGCCGTCGAGGTCGGCCATGTGCTGTTCCATGAAGGCTGCGGCCCGTTGTTCCGCTTCCAGTTCCGCGGCGCGCAGCGCGTCGTCCGCCGCGTCGGTGGAGGACTCCGTCATCGCGCGGTCCGTGAAGACGAGGGGGCGTTCCGTCTCTGTGACGAGGTGTTTGACGACCTGCACGTTGCCGTTGACGTCCCATACCGCGATGCCCGGCGTGAGGGTGGGGATGATTTCGACCGCCCAGCGAGGGAGGCCCAACACCCGCCCCGTCGCCCGCGCTTCGTCCGCCTTCTGCGCGTAGATCGTCCGTGTGGACGCCATCTTGAGGATCGCCGCGGCCTCCTTGGCAGCCGCTCCGTCCACGACGTCGGACAGGTGGTGGACGACGGCGACGAAGGAGAGGCCCAGGCGCCGGCCGAACTTCAGCAGGCGTTGGAAGAGCTGGGCGACGAAGGGGCTGTTGATGATGTGCCAGGCCTCTTCGACGAGGAAGATGCGCTTCTTGCGGTCGGGCCGGATCCAGGTGTGTTCCAGCCAGACGCCGACGATGGCCATGAGGATCGGCATGGCGATGGAGTTGCGGTCGATGTGGGAGAGGTCGAAGACGATGAGGGGCGCGTCGAGGTCGATGCCGACGGTCGTGGGGCCGTCGAACATGCCCCTCAGGTCGCCGTCGACCAGGCGGTCGAGGACGAGGGCGACGTCGAGTCCCCAGGCGCGTACGTCGTCTATGGCGACGTTCATCGCCTCGGCCGACTCCGGTTCGGGGTGGCGGAGTTGCTCGACGATGTCGGACAGCACCGGCTGGCGTTCGACGATCGTCTCGTTGACGTACGCGTGCGCGACCTTGAGCGCGAACCCGGAGCGTTCGTCGAGGCCGTGGCCCATCGCGACCTCGATGATCGTGCGCAGCAGGGCCAGTTGGCCTGTTGTGGTGATCGCCGGGTCGAGGGGGTTGAGGCGGATGCCGTCGTCGAGGGCGGCCATCGCGTCGAGGCGGATGGGAGTTATCCCCAACTCGCGGGCGATGAGGTTCCATTCGCCGGCGCCGTCCTCGCCCTGGGCGTCCAGGACGACGACTTGGCGGTCCCGGAAGCGCAACTGGCGCAGGACGTACGTCTTTTCGAGGGCGGACTTGCCGTTGCCGGATTCGCCGAGGACGAGCCAGTGGGGGGCCGGGAGTTGCTGGCCGTAGAGCTGGAAGGGGTCGTAGATGTAGCCCTTGCCGGAGTACACCTCGCGGCCGATGATGACGCCGGAGTCGCCCAACCCCGGTGCGGCGGTGGGGAGATAGACCGCCTGGGCCTGGCCGGTGGAGGTGCGGACCGGGAGGCGGGTCGTCTCGACCTTGCCGAAGAGGAAGGCGGTGAAGGCGTCGGTGAGGAGGGAGAGCGGATCCCGCATCTGTTCCTACCTCCGGATGCCGGTGGCGAAGGGGAGTGTGTTGACGAACGCCCGGTGGTGCTCGCGGTCGCACCACTCCAGCTTGAGGTACGACTTTCCGGCCGAGGCCCTTATCGTCCGCTTGTCGCGGTTGAGGGCTTCGGGGGAGCGCGAGGAGACCGTGATGTAGCCGACGAGGTTGACGCCGGCGGCGCCGCTCGCGAGGTCCTCGCCGCGTTGGTCCAGGCGGGAGTTGGCGGCGACGTCACGCGGGTCGAGGGTGCGGTTCATCTTGGCCTGGCGGGACGCCTCGGCCTCGTCGTTGGTCTTCTCCGTCAGCATGCGTTCGATGGCGACCTCGGTGGGTTCGAGGTCCATCGTCACGGCGACCGTGCGGATCACGTCCGGGGTGTGGACGAGCAGGGGCGCGAGGAAGTTGACGCCGACCGGGGTCATCGGCCACTCCTTGATCCACGCCGTGGAGTGGCACCAGGGGGCGCGGGTCGAGGACTCGCGGGTCTTGGCCTGGAGGTACGTCGGCTCCATGGCGTCGAGCTCGGCCGGCCAGGCGTTGCGCTTGGTCATCGCCTGGATGTGGTCGATGGGGTGGTCGGGGTCGTACATGGAGTGGATGAGCGACGACAGGCGGCCCTGGCCGAGGGGCTGGCGGACGCGGATGTCGGCCTCCTGGAGGCGCGAGCAGATGTCGGTCAGCTCACGGGCCATGACGACCGCGAGCCCGGCGTCCCGGTCCACCTTGCGGCCCGCCTGGGGGCGTGCGGCGCGGGCCATCGCGTGGGCCTCGGCGGCGAGTTCACGGCTGTACTGCATGCAGGCGACGAGGTACGCGCGGTGCTGTTCGCTGCTCGTGGAGACCATCGACTGGAGCTGGTCGTACGAGGACTGGAGCCACGGCAGGGCCTTGTCGTCGCCGCGCTGGGCGACGTCCTTGGCGTGCGCGTCGGGGTCGGCGGGGAGGGTGCGGGCGAGCATCTGGATGCGGGTGACGAAGCCGTCGCCGTTGGCCACGTGCTTGAGCAGGGTGCCGAAACGGTCCACCAGGGCTTCCTGGTCCTCGCTGTCGCGCAGGCCGACGCCGGGGCCCTCGATCTCGATCGCGGCCGTCACCGTACGGCGGTCGGCGTGCAGGAGGACGGCGATCTCGTCGGGGCCGAAGGGCGCGGACAGCCAGGTGATGCGGCCGATGCCGGGGGGCGGGCCGATCTCGACCTCGCGGCCGTCGAGCGCGACGCCGGCCTCCATCGCCGAGCTGCGGTACGCGGTGCCCTTGCGCAGGCTGCGCTTGTAACTGCGGTTGATCTCGAACCACTTGTAGAACGTGCGGTGCTTGTACGGCACGTAGACCGCCATCAGGGCGATCAGCGGGAAGCCGGTGAGCAGCACGATCCGCAGGGCGAGCACGGGGACGAGCAGACCGCACATCATGCCGAGGAAGGCGCCCGTGATGATGAGGGCGATCTCTCCGGTCTCGCGGTTCTTGCCGACGATCGCGTTCGGCCGGGCCCGGCCGATCAGATACGTACGGCGGGGCGCGATCGGGTGCGACACGTGGGACTCGGTCGTCAACGCCCTTCACCTCCCGTGCGGTTGTTGCTGGCGTGCGGGGTGTTGAGGGGGCTGCCGGTGCGCGGGGCGGGCGCGGCGGCTGCGCCCCCTCCGCCGCCGTTCGCGGGGCGCGAGCCGTGCGCGGCGATGCCGCCGGAGCCGGGGTTGGCGGGGCGCGGCGTGCTGCTGGACGACGCATTGCCGCCGCCGCCACCGTCGTTGGCGCGGGTGCTGTGCGTCTTGATGCCCTGTGCGACGAGGGTCGCCGGGGACGAGATGACGGCCGCGGCCTTGCTCTCGGCGCCCTGCATGATGCGGTTGTTGCGGGACGCGGCGATCTCGTCGCCGAAGCCGGGGACGAAGCGGTAGATCATCGCGCTGGCGAAGATGGCCAGCAGGATGATCGCGAGCCCCGAGACGATCGCCGAGAACGAGTCCGGGCCGTCGTCCCCGGAGAGGGCTCCGGCGAGGCCGAGCACGATCACGATCACCGGTTTCACCATGATCACGGCGATCATGACGCCGGCCCAGCGGCGGACGTGGCCCCAGAGGTTCTTGTCCACGAGACCGGCGTACACGACCGTGCCGAGCAGCGCGCCGACGTACAGCAGGGCCGTACGGATGACCAGTTCGAGCCAGAGGATGCCCGCGGCGAGGACCGAGACGAGGGAGACCACGATCAGCATGATCGGGCCGCCGCCGATGTTCTCGCCCTTCGCGAGGGCGGCGGAGAACGTGCCGAAGAACGTGTCCGTCTGGTCGCCGGTCGCCTTCGCGAGGACGTCCGTGATGCCGTCGGTCGCGGAGACGACGGTGTAGAGGATCAGCGGCGTGAACGCGGAGGCGAGGACCGTCAGCCACAGGAACCCGACGGCCTCGGAGATCGCGGTGCCGAGGGGGACGCCTCGCACTGCGCGTTTGGCGACGGCCAGGAGCCACAGGACGAGGGTCAGGACCGTCGACGCGGCGAAGACGACCGCGTACTGCTG
>NZ_LIRL01000855.1:3813-4000 GCF_001419795.1 Streptomyces niveiscabiei | reverse complement strand
ACCCACCTCCACCCCGCACCGCTCACGCCGCTCCAGCCCGGGGCGGTCCCGGCGGTGACGTCCGTCGTGCTGCCCGACGGCCGGATCATCACCGGCTACGCCGTCACCCCCATGCAGCCCGAACCGCCCGCCGCGAAGCCGGCCGTGTCCCGGACGGCCGTGAACATCGCCCTCGGGGGCGTCGGGT
>NZ_LIRL01000855.1:0-3721 GCF_001419795.1 Streptomyces niveiscabiei | reverse complement strand
GTCAACATCCGCAAAGCCGTCATCAAGCGCAACCACTTCCACGGCTGACCAGGAAGGACAGGCCACGTGACGTTACACGTCGTCCAGTTCAGCGGCGGGATCGGCTCGTTCGGTGCCGCTGTACGGGTCGCGGAGAGGCACGGCACCAGCAGTCTGGTGCTGCTGATCGCGGACACCGGGATCGAGGACCCGGACCTGTGGCGGTTCGCCGACGACACCAGCCGCCTGCTGGGCGTTCCGCTGACCAAGGTGAGCGACGGCCGCACCCCCTGGGAAGTCTTCCGCGACAAGCGGTTCCTGGGCAACGACCGGATCACCCCCTGCACCACCTACCTGAAGCAGAAGCCCTGCCGGGCCTGGATGAACGACAACGCCCCGCCCGGCGACTCCCTGATCTACATCGGTATCGAGAACGCCCCGCGTGACCGGGCCCGTATCCCCGCCATCGCCCGGAACTGGAAGCCGTGGCACACCCGCTTCCCTCTCTGCGCGAAACGCGAACCCGTCCGCGCCAAAGCCAAGCTGCTGGACGAAGCCCGCGCGCTGGGCGTCCAGCCGCCGCGCATGTACGAACTCGGCTTCGCCCACAACAACTGCGGCGGCACCTGCGTCCGCGCCGGGCAGAAGCAGTGGAAACACACCCTGGACGTC
Organism: Streptomyces niveiscabiei; assembly: GCF_001419795.1. Classification (GTDB taxonomy): domain Bacteria; phylum Actinomycetota; class Actinomycetes; order Streptomycetales; family Streptomycetaceae; genus Streptomyces; species Streptomyces niveiscabiei. Next base: position 3,070 of record NZ_LIRL01000855.1, on the reverse strand, counting down.
CTGCCCGACCGGTTCGCCCACGCCGAAGCCCAGGAAGAGAGCCTGCGGGAACTGCTGGGCGACGTCTCCATCCTGCGTGAACGCCGCAAAGGCACCGGCTATCCCCTGCCGCTCGCCGAACTCCGCCGACGCCACCACGCCACCCCGCCCGCCTGGCAGCAACCCTTCCTCGACGCCGCCTGACCGAAAGGCCGACAACCGTGATCCGACCGCGCATCCGCGTCATCGGCTGGCCGCGCCGCGCGCTGGCCCTCACCGATGCCCCCCGCCGCAACTGTCCCGACTGCAACGGCGCCGGAAGCATCGAGGACGCCTTCGTCGACGAATTCGGCGAGTACGCCGGGAGCAACTGGTGGTTCTGCGACTGCTGGACCGACTGGACCCTCCCCCTCCTGCCCCTGCCCAGGTGGCTGCGCCGCCGCCCGCGCGGCAGCTACAGCGACGAACCGCCCTTCTAGCCACGCCAAGAGCGGCCCCCTTGTCTCGCCAAAGTCACGGGGCCGCTCTTGCCAGACCAGCACCTTCAACAGGAACTGGAGAGCACCCAGCATGACCCAACAGCGTGTTTTCAGCGAGACCCCCTCGACCCCGGCCACCCTTTCTAGGTACGGCGGGGGTGGCCTCACGGTCCCCGGCGGCATCGTCGAACTGTTCCGGGGGCCCGGCGGGTGGGCGGAGGGGTTGCGTCTGCTCGGTCTGGCCGACGTCGGGCTGGAGTGGGACGCCGCCGCGTGCCGCACCGCGCTCGCCGCCGGTCACGCGACCGTTCAGGCCGACGTCGCCGCCCACCCCACCGCCCCGTTCGCGGGCCGGACCAGGGGCCTGATCGCGTCGCCCCCGTGCCAGGCGTGGTCGCGCGCCGGGAAACGCGGCGGGATCGCCGATCAGGCGCTCGTGCACCAGGCGGTTCACGACCTCGCCCACGGCCGCGACACCCGCGCCGAACTCCTCACCCGCTGCAAGGACGAACGGTCCCTGCTCGCGGCGGAACCGATGCGCTGGCTGTACGACCTGCGCCCCGAGTGGGTGTGCCTGGAAGAGGTCCCCGACGTCCAGCCGCTGTTCGAGCAGATCGGGCAGATCCTCCGGGGATGGGGATACAGCGTGTGGCTCGGTGTCCTCAACGCCGCCGACTACGGCGTCCCGCAGACCCGCAGGCGGGTGATCCTCATCGCCTCCCGCGTCCGCCGGGTGAGCGCGCCCGCGCCGACCCGCAGCCAGCACGCTGCTGCTGGCCTGTTCGGTGACGACCTGCCCCGCTGGACCACGATGGCCGATGCTCTCGGCTGGGGAGCCACGGACCGCCCCGCGCCCACCGTCACCGCCGGCGGCGGCAGGACCGGAGGCCCCGAGCCGTTCCCGACCCAGGCGCGCGCCGCGCTGCTCGCCGCCCAGCGGCGCGGCGCGTGGGTCCTGCACACCAACCGCAACCAGCAGCCCGACGGCACCCGACAGACCGCCGACCCCTACACCGGCCCCGCCCCCACCTTCACCGCCAAGTCCGGCGGCCAGTGGGTGCTGCACGGAGGCTCCCCGCAAGAGCCGGACACCGTCCGCATCACCGTCGCCGAGGCCGCCGTCCTCCAGTCGTTCCGGCCCGACTACCCGTTCCAGGGCACCAAGACCAAACAGTTCGAACAGGTCGGCAACGCCGTGCCCCCGCTGCTCGCTGCACACATCGTCTCCGTCCCCACCGGCATCCCGGTCCGCTCGGCCCTGCGAGCGGCGGCATGAACACGGTGCCCGAAGTCCTGCGGGTCGCCCTCGCCCTCGCGGCGGACGGCGTCCCGGTTCTGCCCCTGCGCGCGGGCAAGGTCCCGTTCGGTAACTGCCGCACCTGCAAGGACAACGCGTGCGGCGGCCGGCCGAACATGAAGACACCGGGCCCCTGCCAGTGCGTGTTGCCGTGCCACGCGTGGGCCGCCGCCACCACCGACCCGTGCACCCTCACCTCCCCGGCGTGGGCGCCCGCGTGGCGGGAGGCGGTGACCGTGGCCTACCACCCCGGCGGCGCTGGACTCACCGTCGTCGACCTCGACGACGAGGCGGCCGTCGCGTGGGCGCGCGCCACCCTGCCCGCGACACGGACCGTGGCGACGACGCGGGGTGAGCACTGGATCTACCGGGGCACCATGCCGTCGCCGAACGCGGTCCGGGCCGGCGTCGACATCAAGTCCCTTATGTCGTACGCCCGTTGGCTCGGACCCGGCACCGGCCCCACCGCCTCTCTTCCGCCGGTTGTGCGCGCTCTGGCAGTAAAGGAACCGTCCCCGGCCCGCAGGGCGCCTCAGGGCCTCTCCGTACCCCTGAGGGGTCACGGCGGTGAATGCCCGCACCGTACGCCCATCTATCTCGAACGCGGCGTCGCCATGGCCGTGCAGCGCATCACCGACGCCCGCAGCGCGGTGCACACGACTGTCTACCGCACGTTCCTCGCGGTGCTGTCGACGCACGGCCGGTGCGGCTGTCTCACCGACACCCACGTCAACCGGCTGTTCACCGCCGCACAGGCCAAGGGCGAGACCCCCCGCCACTGCACCGACGCGTGGACCAACGCCCTCACCCGACTGGGGATGTGACCGTGTCCGACGACGACAAGCCCCCCGCCCGGCAGGTCATCACCGACTACGCGCAGTCCCACTTCCGGTACTTCCGCACCGTCGACGGAACCGTCTACGCCCAGCGCACCGGCCACCCCGTCGCCCGCCCGATCCGCTCCCAGGGCACCACCGGGAGCCACCGCCAGGAACTCATGGTCGGCCTCTTCCGCGACGGGGTCGGCGTCTTCAACGGAACCGCCCTCAAGGAGGCGTTGGACTTGATCGAGGCACTCGCCCTCACCGAACAGGTACAGCCCACCCACATCCGCGTCGCCCCCGGCTTCGACGGCGCCACCTGGCTCGACCTCGGCCGCGACGACGGACAGTCCGTGCGCATCCACCCCACCGGCTGGGACATCCGCACCCCCGACCCGCAGGATGTGGGCTGGCGGCGCACCCAGCTCACCGGGGAACGCCCCCTCCCGGTCCGCGCCACCAACGGCAAGGGCATCGGCCCTGTCCCTTATAAC
>NZ_LIRL01000854.1 GCF_001419795.1 Streptomyces niveiscabiei | reverse complement strand
CCCCCCGTTCCCCCTTCTCCGCCCCGGACACCGTGCCGGAGGCGAAGAGGTCGCCGGTCCGGGTCGGTGCGCCGTTCACGGTCAGGTGCGCCAGCATCTGCGCGGGCGACCAGTACATCGCGGAGTACGGCGGCCGGGAGACGACCTCGCCGTTCCACTCGATCTCCAGGGAGATGTCGAGCCCCCAGGGGCGGTCGAGCGCGAGGTAGGGGAGGACGGCCGGTTCCTGGACCGGCGTGTCCACCTTCGCCTCGGTCAGGGCCAGCAGGGGGACCACCCACGGCGAGACGGTCGACGCGAAGGACTTGCCGAGGTTGGGCCCGAGGGGGACGTACTCCCAGGCCTGGATGTCGCGCGCGGACCAGTCGTTGAAGAGGACGGCGCCGAAGATGTGGGACTCGGCGTCGGCGACGGGGATGGGCGAGCCCATCGGATTGCCGGTGCCGACCACGAACCCGATCTCCGCCTCGATGTCGAGCCGGACGGAGGGCCCGAACACGGGCGCCGGATCGCCGGGCGACTTGCGCTGGCCGCAGGGCCGTACGACGTCCGTGCCGGAGACGACGACGGAGGCGGAGCGGCCGTGGTAACCGACGGGCAGGTGCTTCCAGTTGGGGAGCAGGGGCTCGGGGTTGTCGGGCCGGAAGAGGCGGCCGAGGTTGGCGGCGTGGTGTTCGGACGCGTAGAAGTCGACGTAGTCGGCGACCTCGAAGGGGAGGTGGAGGGTGACGTCCGAGAGGGGGTGGACGGCGTCGGGGGGTACGTCCCCGTCTAGCGCGGCGGTGATCGCGGCGCGGACGGCGACCCAGCGGTCGTACCCCTGCGCCATGAACGGGTTGAGCGCGGGCGCGGCGAAGACCTCGTCGCCGAGGAGGAGCGCGAGGTCGACGACGTGGTCGCCGTAGCGCGTCGCGACGCGGGGCGGGGCGCCGGGGCGGGAGTAGACGCCGTACGGCAGGTTGGCGAGCCCGAAGAGGGAGTCGGCCGGGGCGGAGAGCCGCATGGGGGACCTGGACCTTTCTGTCGCCGCGATCACCGCACGCTAGGTCGCGGCCCCGGGGCCGTCAAGGCAGCCTCACGAGGGACAGTTCGCTCAGCCGACGTCACCGCCTGCGAGTACGCGCCCGCGGCCGGTGACGCACACGGCGGCTTCGGCGGTGTCGACCGCAAGCGGTTCGTCGGAGCGGCCGACGTCTGGGCCACCCCCGCCTAGGCCACCTCGAACGACCGCTTCGCGAAGCCCATCATGAAGCCGTCGATGGTGGTGCGGACGGCCCGCTCCGGGCTGTCCGCGCTGCCGAGGGCGATGAAGAGGGGGAGGAAGTGGTCGGGGGTGGGGTGCGCGTACGGCATGCCGGGCGCGCGGGTGGCGTACGCGGCGAGTTCGTCGACGTCGCCCTTGGCAAGCGCCTCGGCGGCCCACTGGTCGAAGTCGGAGGACCAGGCGGGGACGACGCCCTCGAACATCTCGCGGGTGACGAACGGCAGGCCGTGCGTCATGAAGCCGGAGCCGATGACCAGAACGCCCTCTGCGCGCAGGTCCGCGAGGCGGCGCCCGAGGTCCATCAGGCGGGCCGGATCGTGGGTCGGCAGGGACAGCTGGAGTACGGGGACGTCCGCGAGGGGGTACATCGCCATCAGCGGCACCCACGCGCCGTGGTCGAGGCCCCGGTTCGTGTGCTGGTACAGGGGCTCGCCGTCCGGCATGGCCGCGGCGACGCGGTGGGCCAGCGCGGTGGCGTCGGGGGTGTCGTACGTCATGCGGTAGTAGCGGGGGTGGAAGCCGCCGAAGTCGTACACCAGCGGCGTGTGCGCGGCGGACGCGGAGATCGCGAGGGGTGCGTCCTCCCAGTGCGCGGAGACGATCAGGATCGACTTCGGCTTGGGCAGGCGCTGCGCCCAGTCGAGGAGTTCCCGCAGCCAGGGGCCATCGTCGAAGAGAGGCGGGGCGCCGTGGCTGAGGTAGAGGGCGGGGAGGGGGCCGTCGGCAGGGGTCCACTCGCGGTGGGCGCGGGCACGGACCAGGGCGCCGGGGAGAAACGCGTCGTACGCGCCGGCCGGTGTCGCGGGGTTGAGCACGGAGGACATGCGGGGGCCTTTCGGACGGAGGGCGCAGCCTGCGCGAGGTTCCCTGGCGCGGGGTCCAGCCGGCCACGGCTACTGCTGCCGGCCCCCGGTAAGAGGCGCCGGCATGCAACAGCGACTATACTTGAAATATCAAACGACTCCGCGTGAAGGAA
>NZ_LIRL01000853.1 GCF_001419795.1 Streptomyces niveiscabiei | reverse complement strand
GGGTACCCCCCCAACCCCAGCAGTACGGCGCCCCCCAGCAGCAGGGCGCGTACGGCCCTCCCCAGCAGAGCCAGGGCCTCCACCAGGGCCCGCCCCCGCAGCAGCCGCCCCGCGCCGCCAACCGGGGCGGCGGCGGCCGTGGCCCCAACACCAAGGGCCTCCTGATCGGCGCCGTCGCCGTCGTCATGGCCGTCGTCGTCGGCATCGTCATCGCGGTCTCCCTCGGCGACAAGGACAAGGAAGCCGACAAGGGCACGACCCCGACGCCGGAGGCGTCGTCGCCGGCGAGCTCTTCGGAGGGTGAGTCCGGCAGCAGTCCCTCGGCCGAGGGGGAGCTTCCCCCGGTGACCGACGCGAAGGCGATGAAGCTGGACGGTGGTGCGGTGACATCCTCGGCGGTCAAGGGTGCCAAGGCCGGCGGTGGCATTTACGTGGATGGCTTCAACAGCGTTGGAGCCAAGGTTACGTGGACTGTCGATGGAATTGCCGACACCGGTTCCTATCGGCTGTACGTGCGCTATTCCATCCCTGGTGTGGACGCCAACGCGACAGTTGCGGTCAACGGTAAGGCCAATACTCAGCCCTTGGGTATGAAGAACTTCATCGGTTCACCCAAGGGTGACTGGGAGAAGGGCTGGCAGTCCACTTGGGCCCCTGTGACGCTTACCAAGGGTACCAATGTGCTGGAAGTCTCTTGCGGTCAAGGAAATCAGTGTGAAGCCTATCTCGATCAGCTGTGGCTCGAGAAAAGTTGAGATCGATTAGGCTGCTAGAAATTGCGTGAATCCAGTCGGATGATCCGCCTGAAGGGTCGGCGGACCATCCGATGGAGGGGGCCGGGCTAAGGCTGTGGCTCTAACCCCCGTGGACTGCGATCCCGTTGACAGTGGAGCGGGTGTTATCGGAGTAAGTACGCGGCTGCAGAGTAACCAGCCGAGTTCCGTCGTTGCAGCCGAGATTGTTGTGCCAGAACTCGATGCGGTAGATCGTCTGGTTGGAGACGGACCGGGCGGGAGTGAAGGGGATGCAGCCTGGAGTTACGGAGAGGACGGTCCTGGTTCCTGTCCTGTTCAATCCTGACCATCCACAGACCTTCCCTGCCGGGCAGGTATTGGGATCGGCTGCCGCTGCCGGTGTGGCAAAGGCGCCCCCCAGCAAGGCGCCGGCCAAAGCTACTGTCGTCAAGCTTTTCTTGAACGCGCTCATATGATTTCCCCTATATCTTCGGAGATCTGTCTCCTGTCGCTGGTCAATGCGACCCAGTGATCAAACCATCTCTCTGTGTATGGGGAAAGATCGGTTCTCGGCCAGATGTGGAGCTGGGGCGAGAGGAATGGCTGACATGGCGGTTCGCGCATCCGACTCCGGGCATGATGCGCCAGGGCTTGAGTTAATGCGAAGAATCGTTCACCGGGTGTCCTGCCGGCAGTTGGGCGGTCTGTTCAACATGCTCCACGAGTTCATTCGAGACATCGAGCGGAAATCCCAGTGGGCGCTGCCGAATCCCGTAAATCAGGCCACCGAGAGGCGAGCTCTCAGGCGGCGGTCTTCGCCTGAGTCACCAAGACCTTCTCCACCCACTCCTCGTACGCCCCCTGGTCGAACTCCCCCGCCCCCGGCGCCAGTACGGTCGCCATCGACAGGGCCAGGGCCCGGGAGAGGCGTTGGGGCCAGGGGAGTTGGTCGAGGAGGCCGGAGAGGAGGCCGGCGGTGGCGGAGTCGCCGGCGCCGGTGGGGTTGCCGTGCAGGCGAGTCGGGGGAGTGGCGCGCCAGCGGCCCTCCGGGGTCATCGCGAGGAGGCCCTCGGGGCCCAGGGACGCGATGATCGAGCGGGCGCCCCGGCGGCGCGCGTCCTGCGCCGCGCGCAACGGGTCGTGGGAGCCGGTGAGTTCGGCGAGTTCGTCGGCGTTCGGGGTGATGATGTCGGGCCGGGCCGCGACCCCGCGCCGCAGCGGCTCACCGCTCGTGTCCAGCAGCACCGGTACGCCCGCCGTCCGCGCCACCCGCACCAACCCCGCGTACGCGCCCACCGGTACGCCCTGCGGGAGGCTCCCGCACAGGGCAACTGCCGAGGCCGAGCCGAGGAGTTGGTCGTACACCTCCAGGAACGCGCCCCACTCGGCGGGCGTGACGACCGGGCCCGGTTCGTTCAGCTGAGTCGTGTCACCGGTGTGCGTGTCGACGACCGCGACGGTCCTGCGGGTGTGCCCGGAGATCGGCACGAGCGCGTCGACCACCCCGGGGATCAAGGTGAGTTGATCCTGTACGACCTTGCCGGTCGCGCCGCCCACGAAGCCCGTCGCCGTCACCTCGTGGCCGAGGGCGGCGAGGACGCGGGCCACGTTCAGGCCCTTGCCGCCCGGCCGTTCGGCGACGTCCGTGACGCGGTGGGTCGTATGAGGGCGCAGTCCCCTCACGCGATAGGTGATGTCGAGCGCGGTGTTGAGCGTGACCGTGAGGATCACCAGCCTCGACCTCCCCTTCGTCGGCGCTTACGGCATGCTTCCAAAGGTCAGATCATGCCAAAGGGTCAGCGCCCTGGGGCCGCCGATTTCACGCCAGTTCAGGTCTTGTTACCCAACTGCCGTGCCTCATCACGCCCTTGAGGTCGAAGTTCTCGTCCAGGACGAGGAGATCGGCGAGCTTGCCGGGCTCCAGGGAGCCGATCTCGTCCAGGCGGCCCAGCAGGCGGGCCGGGTTGACGGACAGCGCCTGGACAGCGTCCTCGATCCGGATGCCGTCGACCGTCACCGCCCGCTTGAACGCGCGGTCCAGCGTCAGCGTCGAGCCCGCGATCGAGCCGCCCTCCACCAACCTCGCGACGCCGTCGGCGACTTCGACCTCCAGGGGGCCCAGCAGGTACCTGCCGTCGCCGCCGCCGGCCGCGTCCATCGCGTCCGTGATGAACGCGACGCGTTCCGCGCCGGCCAGCCGGAACGCCAACTCCACGGCCGCCGGGTGCAGATGGGTGCCGTCGTTGATCAACTCGACGGTCACACGCGGGTCTTCGAGCAGCGCCGCGACCGGGCCGGGCGCCCGGTGGCCCAGCGGGGGCATCGCGTTGAACAGGTGCGTCGCCACCGTCGCGCCCGCCTCGATCGCCTCCCTCGTCTGCTCGTACGTCGCGTCCGTGTGGCCGATCGCCGCGATCACCCCGAGGTCGGTGAGGAGCCTCACGGAGTCGATGCCGCCGGGGAGTTCGGTCGCCAGCGTCAGCATTCTGGCGTGGCCTCGCGCCGCGTCGACCAGCTTGCGTACGTCCGCCGGGTGCGGGTGCCGCAGCAGCGCCTCCGAGTGGGCGCCCTTCCTGCACGGGGAGATGAACGGGCCCTCGAAGTGGATGCCGGCGATCTCGCCGTCCTCGGCGAACTCGCTGAGGAGACCGGCCTGTTGGGTGAGGACGTCCAGGTCGTCCGTCACCGTCGAGGCGACGAGGGTGGTGGTGCCGTGGGTGCGGTGGGTGTGCAGGGCGGTCCGTACGTCGTCGGCCGTGCCGGAGAAGGAGGCTCCGCCTCCGCCGTGGTTGTGGAGGTCCACGAAGCCGGGGATTACGTAGTGGCCGGTGAGGTCGATTCGGTGAGCGGTCTCGGGGGCCTCGGAGGTGATGCGCTTGCCGTGAACGGCGATGTCCTGGACGGCAGTTCCGGAGGGGAGGACTGCTGTTGCGCCGGTGAGGATTGTGGTCGGGTGCGGGTTTGATGTGGTTGCTCGCGCAGTTCCCCGCGCCCCTAGGTTGGGTGCCATTACGGCGTTTCCTCCATACCGGCCGATTCCTTGAGAAGATCCCACGCCATCAGGCCTGCCCCTAGGCAGCCCGCCGTGTCGCCCAACGTTGCCGGGACGATCTCCGGGGTGTGCTGGAAGGTCACCCGGGCCCCGATCGCTTCCCGCAGCGGCGTGAACAGGGTGTCTCCCGATTCCGCCAGCCCCCCTCCGATCACGATCCTCGCCGGGTCCAGCAGGGTCAGCGCTGTCATCAGGCCGTCCGCGAGTGTTGTCACCGCCTGCTGCCATACCTCCACCGCCCGCGCGTCCCCCGCCTCCACCGCCTTCGCGCAGTCCGCCGCGTCCGCTGTCGGGTCGCCGGAGGCCCTCGCCCATGCCTCCGTCACCGCCGACGCCGACGCGTACCGCTCCAGGCAGCCCCGCTGTCCGCAGGGGCAGGGGATGCCGTCGGGGCGTACGACGATGTGGCCGATCTCGCCGGCGGAGCCGTGGGCGCCGGGGTCGATGCCGGTGGGGGTGCCGATCGCGCCCGCGATGCCGGTGCCGAGGGCGAGGAAGAGGAAGCAGGGGGTTTCACGGGCCGCGCCCAGGCGGCCCTCGGCGAGGCCGCCCGTGCGTACGTCGTGGCCCAGTACCGCAGGGGTACCGGTACGGGTTGCCAGGAGGTCGCGCAGGGGGACGTCGCGCCAGCCGAGGTTCGCGGCGTAGACGGCTACCCCTGAGGTCTCGTCGATGATGCCGGGGATTGCGAGGCCCGACGCGAGGGCGGGTTCGCCCAGGTGGCGTACCCCGTACGACCGGAGGTCCGCCGCGAAGCCGAGGATGCCCTCGATCACCGCCTCGGCGCCCCGCTCGCGGGCGGTGGGCCTGCGGTCGCGGTGCAGCAGCGCGCCGTCCGCGCCGATCAGGGCGCCCTTCATCGCGGTGCCGCCCACGTCGAGGGCGATGACATGTCTCACGGTGAACAGTGTGGCCGAGGACCCGGGAGAGGTCTAGTCCACTGGGGTGGTGTAGACCTTGATCCGACTATCGGACAAGCGTTGGTGGAGTGGACAGCAGTGGTGCAGAGGGGTTGGGTCGGGGCCTTGGCCGCGTTGGGCATGACGGTGGCTGTAGGGGGGTGCGGGGTACTCGGGAGTGACTCCGGCCGGGTGACCCTCAGACTCGTCGCCGCGGACTACGGGGACAGCGCGGCCAACAGCTCCACCAAGTACTGGGCCAAGCTGACCAAGGCGTACGAGGAGAAGCATCCCGACGTCGACGTCCAGGTCAGCGTGTACTCCTGGAACGACGTCGACCAGAAGGTCAAGGACATGGTCGACGCCGGGGACGCGCCCGACATGGCGCAGATCGGGTCGTACGCCGACTACGCCGAGCGCGGCCTTCTCTACAAGGCCGGTGACCTGCTCTCCATCCCCACCCAGGCCGACTTCGTCTCCCAGCTCGCCAGCGCGGGCAAGGTGCGCGGGCAGCAGTACGGGATGCCGTTCGCCTCCTCCACCCGGCTCCTCTTCTACAACAAGGGGCTCTTCGCCAAGGCGGGGATCAGCGAGCCGCCCACCACGTGGGACGAACTCGCCGCCGACGCCGCCAAGTTGAAGGAGGCAGGGGTGTCGTACCCGTACGCCCTTCCGCTCGGGCCCGAGGAGGCGCAGGCCGAGGCCATGCAGTGGATGCTCAGCGGGGGCGGGGGGTACACCTCCACCGCCGGGACCTACAGCCTCGACTCCGCCGAGAACGTCCAGACCTTCGAGTGGCTCCAGAACAAGCTGGTCGACAAGGGGCTGACCGGGCCCGTCGCGCCCGCGAAGCTGAATCGTGCCACCGCGTTCTCCTCCTTCGCCGCCGGTGATGTGGGCATGCTCATCGGGCATCCCTCGCTGATGAAGATGGCCCGGGACAAGGGGGTCCGGTACGGGATGGTGGCCATGCCCGGGAAGTCCGGGGTCCGGCCGCTCACGATGGGGGTCGCCGACTGGATGACCGCGTTCAAGCAGCACGGGCACCGGTCCGAGATCGGCAAGTTCCTCGACTTCGTGTACCACGAGGACAACGTGCTCGCGTTCTCCCGTGAGTACGACCTGCTGCCGGTGACGTCCTCCGCGTCCGCGGTGATGAGTACGGCCCCCGAGGACCGCGACCTCGAACCCTTCCTGGAGCAGCTGCCCCTCTCCGAGCTGTACCCCGTGGGTCGTACGTCCTGGGCCACCGTCGCGGCGTCCGTCAAGAAGGGCATCGGCAGCGCGGTGGCTCCCGGGGTACGTCCCGACGACGTGCTGCGCAGGCTGGAGACGGAGGCGATGGCCGCGGAGAGCGGGGTGTCGTAACCGGGGACTACTGTCGGGGTATGCCCTCGCAAGACGACCCCGGCCTGGCTCCGCGCGAGCGCGACATCCTGGCGTTGGAGCGCCGCCCGTTCTCCAGCCCCGGCACGAAGGAACGCGCGATCCGTGAGGAGCTGGGCCTGTCCCCCGTCCACTACTACCAGCTCCTCAACGCCCTGCTGGACGACCCCCGGGCCCTGACCCTGGACCCGGTGACGGTGAACCGCCTACGGCGGGTCCGGGAGAGCCGACGGGAGGAGCGGTAGGGGGTGACCGTTCCTCCCGGCCCTGCACCGCTTGATCATCCGGTTGTTATCGTGAACGTGCTGTCATTTGAAAACGGAACCCTTCCGGTGGTGCTAAGCGGAAACAGTCCGGTTTCGCCCTGGATTTCGCCGTTCCAGTGAAGGCTTACGATGGTGCCTTTTTCCCACCAGTAATTCGCGGTCGTGACACAGCCTCGGCCCGAGACGCTGGCTGTTTGCCAGGAAGTTCTCACGTTGTTCTGGTTGTATCCGCTGACAACAAGATTAGCCATGGCGGCGCGGCCGGAGTTGCAGACCCGCAACTGCATCGACGCGTTATCGGCGTACGCGGGGGCCGATCCGATCCCGGCCAGCGTGGAGGCTGCGGCGACTGCCGCCATGGCGACTGCCGCCTTGCGTGCGAGCGGGTTCATCTGGAATGTTTTTCCTTTTCCGGGTCGGGAAGCTTACTGGGGAAGACCCTACGAAATCGATGGACGGAGAGACCGGCCCCGTCACACCCTCTCCCCGTATCGGCGCATATCTTCACGCCGGCTCGGACACCGGGAAACTGTGGGAGAATTTGTTGTGATGCCGCCCGACCCGGCCATCTCCACAAGACCGGCCCCGGAACGTAAAAGACGTTCGGCTCTCTTCCAGCCTCGATCTTTCGCCCTTGTTTTCGGCCGGGGCCGGCCTTGCGGGGCGTCTCGAACCCGATACGCTTTTTCACCTGGAAAGTTCCTCCGTCGCCGGCGGGAACAAGGACCTCGACAATCCTCATTCTCACTGGTCAGAGGCGCTTTCTGCTGTTCTGATCACTTGCCGGACAGCCTGCTCCAGGAAAGCGCGAGGCTAGGGTCGAACCCATGCCTACCCACCTCACCCCCGCAGCACGCCAGACCCTCGACACCATCCGAACCCGCCCCGCCCGCTCCCTCCTCGCGTTCGACTTCGACGGGACGCTGGCGCCGATCGTCGAGGACCCGGAGAAGTCGCGCCCGTACGAGGGAGCCGTGGCGGCGCTGGCGGCGCTGGCGGAGAAGGGGGCACGAGTCGCCGTCATCACCGGCCGCCCGGCGGAAGTCGCCGTGCGGTACGGCGGGTTCGAGGAGATCGCGGGGATGACGGTGCTCGGACATTACGGTGCCGAGCGCTGGGACCAGAGGACCGGAGAGGTCGTCGCACCCCCTCCGCCCCCCGCCCTGGAGGACGTACGCCGCGAACTCCCCGGCATCCTGGGGGCCACGGACGCCTGGGTGGAGGAGAAGGGGCGGGCGGTGGCGGTGCACACGAGGCGCGCGAGGGACCCGCAGGGCCTGTGGGAGGCGCTCCGGCAACCGGTCACCGCCCTCGCCACCTACCACGGCCTGATCGTGGAACCGGGCCGCCTGGTCCTGGAGATCCGCCCCGCGGGGATGGACAAGGGCGTGGCCCTGACGACCCTGGCCCGGGAAACGGCCGCGGAGGCGGTCCTGTACGCAGGGGACGACCTGGGGGACATCCCCGCCTTCGAGGCCGTGGAGACTCTGAGGAACACCCACCACATCCCCGGCATCCGCGTGTGCAGCGGCAGCAAGGAGGTCACCGCCCTCACGAACCGGTCGGACCTGATCGTGGACGGTCCCCCCGGGGTGGTACGGCTGCTTCGGGAACTGGTGGGGTGAGGGTGGAACGGAGCCGGGCTCACGCCCTGCGCCTACGCCTCAACGCCCCTGGTCCGTCAGCGAGTTGAGTCGACGCCTCAACCTCCCTGGCCCGTCAACGAGTTGAGCTGATCCAGGAACCACTGCGTCGGCGGAAGGGCGGTGGCCGCGGCGGCGAGCCGCTTCGTACGCTCCGCCCTCTCCCCGCGCGGCATGGAGAGCGCCTCGTGGAGAGCCTCGGCGGTCTCCAGGATGTCGTACGGGTTGACGGTGATAGCGTCGTCGCGCAGCTCCCAGTACGCCCCCGCCTCCCGCGAGAGGACCAGCGCGCACCCGTCGTCGGAGACGACCGGCACCTCCTTCGCGACGAGGTTCATGCCGTCGCGGATCGGGTTGACCAGGGCGACGTCCGCGAGCCGGTACGCCGCGAGGGACCGCGCGAAGTCGTCCTTGAGATGGAGGAGTACGGGGGTCCAAGTGGCCGTGCCATACGCGGAGTTGATCTCGTCGGCGACGCGCTGGACCTCGTCCATGTAGTCCCGGTACACCGTGAGGTCCTGCCGGGAGGGATACGCGAAAGCTACGTGGACCACACGGTCACGCCACTCGGGGCGCGTATCGAGCAGGTGCCTGTAGGCCAGTAGTCCCCGCACGATGTTCTTGGACAGCTCGGTCCGGTCGACGCGGACGACGGCGAGCCGCCCCTCGCCGATCTCCGCACGCAGGGACGCGATCCGGTCCCGTACGTCGGCCTGGTGCGCCCGCTCGCGCAGGAAGTCGGCGTCGGCGCCGAGGGGGTGCACGCCGATGCCGGTCGATCCGGTGCCGTCGGGACAGCAGGCGGCGAACGCGTCGGCCCACCGCCGGGTGAGGAAACCGAGCCGGTCCGCGGAGAGCATGCTGGTCAGGAGCTGCGTACGGATGTCGTCGGGCAGCAGCGCGAAGTAGTCCGGCGGGGCCCAGGGCGTGTGGGAGAAGTGGCCGATGCGCAGGTCGGGCCGCAGTTCACGCAGCATGCCGGGGACGAGGCACAGGTGGTAGTCCTGTACCAGTACCGCCGCCCCCTCGGCCGCCCCCTCCGCCAGCGCCTTCGCGAACGCCCGGTTGTACGACTCGTACGACACCCACTGCCGCCTGAACTCCGCGTCGAACACGGGCTCCAGCGGCGTCTGGTACAGCATGTGGTGGACGAACCACAGCACGGAGTTGGCGATGCCGTTGTACGCGTCGGCGTGCACGTCGGCCGGGATGTCGAGCATCCGCGTCCCCGGCTCGCCCACCCCCCGGCGTACCGCTTCGCGGTCCCCGTCGGACAGCGCGCTGCACACCCACAGCGCACCGGCGTCCGGATCGATCGCGGAGAGCCCGGAGACGACTCCGCCGCCGCCGCGCTTGGCGTGCAGGGTGCCGTCGTCCCCCACGGAGTACGAGACGGGGCCCCGGTTGGAGGCGACGAGCACACGGGAAGCACCGAACGTCATATGCCCAACCTAGCCAGACGTCGCGCTGCTCAAACGTTCGTATACGGCGTACGACCGATGGCGGGTGCTAGGCGACTTTCCGCCGCGCGTACTCCGCCACCTCCACCATCGGCGGCCTCTCCTCCGTGTCCACCGAGTACGTCCGCGCCTCGAAACCGCCCTCGCCGCGCTCGAACTGGGTCAGCGAGGGCCGGATCAAGTGCCCCCGCGCCAGCCGGAGTTGGGCCGTCCGGTAGATCGCCGCCGACATGCGGCCCAGCGCCTGCCCGTCCTGGTGGCGGTGCTTGCGGACCCCGATGTCGACCTGGGCCAGGGCGTCGAGGCCGACCAGATGCAGGGCGTCGACCAGCATGCCCAGCTCGACCCCGTACCCGACCGGGAACGGGAGTTGTTCGAGAAGGCTCCGCCGGGCCGCGTACTCGCCCCCCAACGGCTGGACGAAACCGGCGAGTTGAGGCCAGTGCATGTTCAGCAGCGGGCGTGCCATCAGCTCGGTCACCCGCCCGCCCTGCCCCGACGCGCCGGCCAGCGGGCGGTCGTACATGCCCTTCACCAGGTCGACGTCCGGATCGGTCAGCAGCGGGCCCACGATCCCGGAGACGAAGTCGGAGGAGAAGTCGCGCAGGTCCGCGTCGATGAAGCAGACGATGTCACCGGTGGTGGCGAACAGGGACCGCCACAGGACCTCACCCTTGCCGGGTAGTGCGGGAATACCGGGGAGGATCGCGTCGCGGTGGACGACGCGGGCGCCCGCCGACGCGGCTACCTCTGCCGTACGGTCGGTGGACCCGGAGTCGACGACGACGAGCTCGTCGACGAGCGGCACCTGGAGCATCAGGTCGTGGCGGATGACCGCGACGATGTCACCGACGGTCGCCTCCTCGTTCAGCGCGGGGAGGACCACGGAGACGGTCAGCCCGGTGGCCCGCTTCGCCGCCATGATCCGGTGCAGGGGGCGATCGGTCACCGACCAGGAGCGGGTGGCCAGCCAGCGCTCGGCTTCTTCCAGCACAGTCAGCGGCTCCTCACTGTCACGGTCACACTGCCGCGTGTGATCCATCTCGCGCCTCGGACGACTATCTCAACTGTCGTGGCCTTCGGTTACAGTCTTGAACAACGCTGGTGACCATCGCATGTCGGGGGCGCCTGGCGGACAGCTCCACTCATAACTTCATACCGCTCATCCAGAGGGGCAGAGGGATACGGCCCGATGAAGCCCCGGCAACCCTCCAGCCGGTCTCGTGCGTGATCACGCAGCGAGGCTCCCGGCTAGGGAAGGTGCCAAATCCGTCTCACGGCGAGATGCGTCGTGAGGAAGATGAGGAGAAAGGGCCTCGCCTCCATGGCTGTGCAAACCGTCGCGACCACCACGCCGACCGCTGACAACGCCGCCCCCACCGTCGACCTCGGTCCCGCGGCGGCGCTGAGCTGCCGCGAGTGCGGCCACCGCGTCCCCCTCGGCCCCTCCTTCGCCTGCGAGGAGTGTTTCGGGCCGCTGGAGATCGCGTACGACTTCTCTTCGTACGACCCCGAAGAGCTGCGAGCCCGCATCGCCGCAGGCCCCGCCAACATCTGGCGCTACGCCCCCCTACTCCCCGTACCCGCGGACGTAGCCGAGAAGCCGAACATCAACCCCGGCTGGACCAAGCTCGTCCAGGCCGACCGCCTCGCCGCCGAACTCGGCGTCGAGCAGGGCAAGTTGTTCGTCAAGGACGACTCCGGCAACCCCACCCACTCCTTCAAGGACCGCGTCGTCGCCCAGGCGCTCGAAGCGGCGCGCGCCTTCGGCTTCACCACCCTCAGCTGCTCCTCGACCGGCAACCTGGCCGGCGCGGTCGGCGCCGCGGCGGCCCGCGCGGGCCTGCGCTCCTGCGTCTTCATCCCGCACGACCTGGAGCAGGGCAAGATCGTGATGGCCGCCGTCTACGGCGGTGAGCTGGTCGGCATCGAGGGCAACTACGACGACGTCAACCGCTTCTGCTCCGAGCTGATCGGCGACTCGGCGGGCGAGGGCTGGGGCTTCGTCAACGTCAACCTGCGGCCGTACTACGCCGAGGGCTCCAAGACGCTGGCGTACGAGATCTGCGAGCAGCTCGGCTGGGAACTTCCGGACCAGCTCGTCGTACCGATCGCCTCCGGGTCGCAGCTCACGAAGATCGACAAGGGGCTCCAGGAGCTGATCAAGCTGGGGCTCGTCGCGGACAAGCCGTACAAGATCTTCGGGGCGCAGGCGGAGGGCTGCTCGCCGGTGTCGGTCGCGTACAAGGCGGGGCACGACGTCGTACGGCCGCAGAAGCCGGACACGATCGCGAAGTCGCTCGCGATCGGGAACCCCGCCGACGGGCCGTACGTGCTGGACATCGCGCGGCGGACCGGGGGCGCCGTCGAGGACGTCACGGACGAGCAGATCGTCGACGCGATCAAGGTGCTGGCGCGGACGGAGGGGATCTTCGCGGAGACCGCCGGGGGCGTGACCGTGGGGGTCACCCGCAAGTTGATCGAGAACGGGCTGCTGGACCCGTCCCTCACGACGGTCGTCCTCAATACGGGTGACGGCCTCAAGACCCTTGACGCGGTCGCCGGTACGGGGCTCACCGCCACCATCCGCCCGACCCTGGACTCCTTCCGAGAGGCTGGCCTCGCATGAGCGTGACCGTTCGTATCCCGACCATCCTGCGTACGTACACCGGTGGGCAGGCCGAGGTGGCCGCCGAGGGCGGGACCCTCGGGGAGGTCATCGCGGACCTGGAGAAGAACCACACGGGCATCTCCGCGCGCGTCCTGGACGACCAGGGGAAGCTGCGGCGGTTCGTCAATGTGTACGTCAATGATGACGATGTCCGTTTCGAGCAGGGGCTGGAGACGGCGACTCCCGACGGCGCCGGCGTCTCGATCATTCCGGCGGTCGCCGGGGGCTGAGTTCTCCGGATGACCTAATGTCATTACCGGCGGGTAGTAACCGTCAGTAACAGACATTACGCATTGTTCATCCCCGCGGCGGAGCCGCTAATAGACAGAGTGCCCCTTCCGCGCAGAAGCGGAGGGGGCAATTCTGTGTGGTTGAACGAGGTAAGGTTGGGGAACCCGCTTCCGCTTGCCGCTTGTACTCCCCGGCGGGAGCCCTTGATTTCTGCCTTACACCCGACAAGAAGTAGCCAAAGTGCGCGCCTCTTGCGCGGCATTTGCGGCATATGTCGGGCCCGACTTGCCCTGAACTCTGGTGAATTCTCACCACATTCCGGATCGTGCGCGTCCAGAATTCTCGTCCGATTGACCTGTTGCAGACGGCAGTTGGACAGATACATTCAGCCGCGGTCGACGCGTTCCGGCGCACGCCCCCAATACGGCAGGGGGGTGAGGTCTGACCCGGACCCACGAAGTGTGGGTCCGCGCAAGGGCCAGTAATAGGGGAGTTAGGCATGGCTCAGGGCACCGTCAAGTGGTTCAACGCGGAGAAGGGGTACGGCTTCATCGCGGTCGACGGTGGTGCGGACGTCTTCGTCCACTACAGCGCCATTCAGATGGACGGCTACCGCACCCTCGAAGAGGGCCAGCGAGTCGAGTTCGAGATCTCGCAGGGTCAGAAAGGCCCGCAGGCCGACATGGTTCGCGTCACCGCCTGAACCTTCACCGAGAGACCCGCACCTGTCCAGGGTGCGGGTCTCTTGTCGTACGCCCACCCCGGCACCCCCG
>NZ_LIRL01000852.1 GCF_001419795.1 Streptomyces niveiscabiei | reverse complement strand
GCCAGCATCAGCAGCAGACAGCCCAGCAGGACGACGATGGTCACGAACAGCGGCATCTTCCCGGCCAGCGCCGCCGCGAAGTCCTTGTGCACGGCGGTCAGCCCGCCCACGTACACGTCGAGCCCGTTCTTCTCGTACGCCGGGATCACGCGGTCGCGCAGCGTGTCGATGAGTTTCGAGGTCTGTTCCGACTGCGGGGAGTCCGTGGGGATGACCTGCATGACCCGCACCGTCGCCCCGGGCTCGGCGGGCGGGGTCCGCACGGACACGACGCCCTCGACGGTCCCGATCTTCTGCCCCAGCTGCGTGAAGTCGTCGGAGGCCTGCGCGGACGGCACCTTCGCCACGAGTTGCAGCGGGCCGTTGTGCCCGGGGCCGAACCCGTCGGCCAGCAGGTCGTACGCCTGGCGTGTGGTCGTGCTCGTCGAGTTGTTCCCGGCGTCGGAGGAGCCGAGCCGCATCGAGAAGAACGGGATCACCAGCACCAGCATCGCCACCGTCGCGGCGATCGTCAGCGGCACCGGACGCTTCTGCACGAACCCGGCCCAGCGCTCCCACCGGTTGGAGACCTGCGCCTCGACCGGCCCCTCGCGNNCCCGAACAGCGCCGGCAGCAGCGTCACCGCGACCGCGACCGCGAACACCACCATGATCGCCGCCGACAGCCCGATCCCGGACAGGATGCTGAAGCCCAGCATGAGCAGGCCGAGCATCGCGACCGCGACCGTGCCGCCCGCGAAGATGACCGCCCGGCCCGAGGTGTTCAGGGCCGTCGCCGTCGCCTCCTCCGGGCTGAGCCCCGCCCGCACGCCGGTGCGGTAGCGGGCGACGATGAACAGCGCGTAGTCGATGCCGACGCCCAGGCCGATGAACGCGGCGATGATCGGCGCGGTGCTCGGCACGCTCATCACCCGGGTGAGCAGGTCGATCGAGAAGATCGCGCTGCCCAGCGCGAGGACCGCCGCGAGCAGCGGGATCGCCATCGCCACGAACGACCCGAACGCGAACAGCATGACGATCGCCGCCGCCAGCAGCCCGATCAGCTCACTGGCCGACGTCGACGGCTTGTCCAGCTGCCCGATCGCCGCCCCGCCGAACTCCACCCGCAGGGTGTCGCTGCGCAGCTCCGAGCCCAGGTCCACGACCTTCTGGATGTTGTCCTTGTCCAGGCTCTGGCTCTGCTTGGTGAAGGTGACCGTCGCGTAGGCGGTCCGGCCGTCGCGGCTGATCTGCGCCGCGCCCTGCGGGCCGAACGGGCTGGTCACCGCGCCGACCTCGGGCACCTCGGCGACCTCGGCGAGCATCCGGTCCACCTCGGCCTCGACGGCCGGATCGGTCACCTTGCCGCCCGTCGCGTGCAGCACGATCGTGCTCGCGTCGCCCGAAGTGCGCTTGAACTGGCTCTCCAGCAGTTCCACGGCCTTGGTCGACTCGGTGCCGGGCAGTGTGTACTCCTCCGAGAAGGAGGCGCCGCCCGCGGCACGCATGCCGCCCACCAGGATCGCGAGGAGCAGCAGCCACCCGCCGATGACGATCAACCGGTGCCTGAAGCACCACCGCGCGATGCCGCTCATCGATGTCCGCCCGGGAGCTCGATCCGATGGTTGTCGAAATGGAGCACAACTCTGCTTTCGTGACGTAGGTCGGGCCCGGCGCGCCTGTGCGCCGCACGGTCGCCGATCCCTGTCCGGCAGACCTTCCCGCAGCTCACAGCCTGCCCGCGGGCGGGCCCCGGTGTCGTCGGGCCCCGGATCGATCCGGGTGTCCGGCCAGGGGGGTACGGACTGCCGGTGTACATCGCTGGATGTACACGCGGGTACGACCCTGAGCCGACGGCCCCCCGCCGCCGGGTGGCAGTCGTCCGGTTCGGCGGGCAGGGCGCGCACGGCCTTGTACGGTGGGTTCCCGTGATGCCTTTCCCGACGTCCGTATCCGGAGGCCGGCTATGACGATCCGGGTGGTCGTGGCCGACGACCACACCCTCGTACGGGCCGGTTTCAGCGTGCTCGTGAACGCCTCGGCGGACATGGAGGTCGTCGCCGAGACCAGCACCGGCCGCGACACCGTGGCCGCCGGCCGGGCGCACCTGCCCGACATCGTCCTGATGGACGTCCGGATGCCCGACATGGACGGCATCGAGGCGACCCGTCAGCTCCTGGACGACCCGGCGACCGAGTCCATCCGGGTCGTCATCCTCACGACCTTCGACCTCGACGAGTACGTCTTCTCCGCCCTCAAGGCCGGCGCCAGCGGCTTCCTCCTCAAGGACACGCCGCCGGAGAAGCTCCTCGCGGGCATCCGTACGGTCGCCGCCGGCGAGGCCCTCCTCGCGCCGAGCGTGACCCGGCGCCTCATCCGCGACTTCGTCAACCGGCCCGCCCTCGGCGCGGGCATCTCACCGGCCCTCCTCGAACCGCTCACCGAACGCGAGCTGGAGGTCCTCGTCCACGTCGCCGCCGGACACTCCAACGCCGACATCAGCGGCCGGCTCCACATCAGCGTCGCCACCGTGAAGACCCACGTCAGCCGTCTCTTCAGCAAGCTCGACGCGCACGACCGGGCCCAGCTCGTCGTGATCGCCTACGAGACGGGCCTGGTCGAACAGGTCCGGCGCCAGCAGGCGGGCGGGGGTCACAGGCCGTAGCGGCTCTTCAGGTGGCGCCAGAAGTCACGCAGCATCCACTGGTCGAACTCGGTGATCCGCGCTGCCGAACCGGCCTTCATGAGGAAGCAGCACTGGCCGGTCGGGGTCCAGTCGTAGAAGTCGTCCAGGCCGAAGGTGTGGCCGACCTCGTGCAGGTAGATGTGGATGTTCTCCTGGCCGAGGGCGTTGACGAAGTACTCCTGTCCCACCCGTTGCCCCCAGTCGCCGCCGGCCCCGCCGGTCCAGCCCTTGGTGAGCCACAGGGACTGGTCGTAGTGGCGGGCCGCGCCGCCGGGGCAGCGGGAGTAGTTGCCGTCCTGGTGGAAGAAGCGCCCGCAGTCGGGCGAGCACTGCGGGGCGCCCTCGTTGATGTTGTTGACGTAGATGTCGACGGAGTTGTCCGTCCACTGGAGGGTGGCGCGGTCCCGGACGGCCCAGCCGACGATGGTGACGGGCACGGTCGTGTACGGCCAGGCGTTCGTGCCGGTGCCGTTGTCGAGCATCGCGGCCATCCACTTCGCGAACTGCCGCTTCAGGCCCGCGTGGATGCGGTCGCGCAGGGCGGCGCTCACGGGCGCGTCGGACTCCCACCGCACGCAGTAGTTGACGCTGCCCCGGTTGGCCATGACCTGGTCCCAGCCGTAGTTGCGGAAGCCGTAGAGGTTCGGGTACGTCGACTCGACGTGGTTCCAGACCTCGTTCAGCGGCTGCACCAGGTGCGCCGGCGGGGTCCACTGGTCCGCCGCGAGCGCGGGGGAGACGCTCGCGGCCGGGGCCGCCTGAGCGGGGGAGAGGTTCGTGCCGGGGGCCGCCGTGAGGAGGGCGAGGGCGGCGAGCAGGCCGGCCAGCCGGGCGAGGAGCGTACGCATCGCGAACTCCCTTGGTGGGGGGTGGACTTCACTGTCCTGTTCGCGATGTCGCCGCCTGTCCGGAAAAGGTTGCCGCCCCTGTGGGCTGGGTCACAGGGGGGCGTTCACAGGGGTGTGTTCACAGCCCTTTGAAGAAGTGTGACGTCGCCACGAGCACCGTGTGTTCGTCCGCCCCGATCGTCCCCTGCGCGCGCAGCCGTTCGTACGCCGCGAACACGGTGACGCTGCTGCGCTCCCACACATGGCCCCGCCCGCACAGCCGGGCGTACCACGCGTCGGCCGTGTCGGAGGAGACGACCACCGCCGAGCCGCCCGACAGGGTCACGGCCCGGTGGGCCTGGACCGTTGTCGTGTGCCCGGCGATGGAGGACAGCCGGCCGCTGTCGCCGGGGAAGTGGTCGCCGACGGGTGCCCCGGTGAGGACGGCGGTGAGCCGGGGGAAGGGTTCCACGAGGTGCAGCCGGGGCGGCGGGGTCCCCCGCAGTTCGGCGAAGCCCCGGTGGATGCCCCAGGCGAGGTCGCCCCGGCTGGTGGGGACGACGACGTGGCGGACCTCCTCGGTCGCCTGCGCGGCGATCTCCCAGGCGATCCGCTTGTAGCCCTCGATGCCGATGGGGTGGCAGCCGACGAAGGGTTCGGCGATGTTGGAGACGGCCAGCGTGTCCGGCCGCGCGGCCGACTCCCGGATCAGGGCGACGCGTTCGGCGTCCGTGTCGAACAGGCGGAGGTCGGCCCCGAGGTCGGCGATCCGCTCGCGCACCGGCTCCGGGAGCCGCGTGTACCCGGCGACCGTGCACCGCAGCCCGGCGGCTGCGGCGTACGCGGCCAGCGCGAGCCCGGCGTTGCCCGAGGAGCTGATGGCGACGCGCTCGTACCCGGACGCGGCGGCGTGCGCGACGGCCATCGCCGCGAACCGGTCCTTGTGCGAGCCGGTCGGGTTCGCGGCCTCGTTCTTGACGGACGCGCCCGCCAGCCACGGCAGCCGCAGCAGCGGGGTGTCGCCCTCGCCCAGCGCGGGCACCGTGTCGTACGGCAGCCGTTCGGTCGGGGGCGTCGACTCCTCGTACACGCAGAACAGGTTGGCGTTGCGGCCGGCCGTGTCGCAGTCGGGGCAGCCCCGGGGGTGGTCCGCGAGCGGGAAGCGGGCCGCACACCGCACGCACTCCAGGTGGGACAGGGTCACGAGGGCCTCCGGGGGCGCAGGGTCAGGACACGGGCCGTACGGTCCGGCGGCCCCTCCAGCGGGACCGGGTAGAGCCGCCCCGCCGCGTGCAGCGGGGTCTGGTCCTCGTAGTGCGGTGAGCGCGGATGCCCCGAACTGCCGTGCCGCAGCACGTCCCACAGCCGGGGCCCGTCCGGCCGCAGCTCGGCGACGAACCGCCAGGGCGCCCCCTCCACCACCGTCCCCTCCCGGTCGGGCGTCATCAGCCCCACCGAGTGCCCGCTCCCCCCGACCGGTGTGGTGACCCCACCGAACAGCACGGGGACCGCCTTGGCCAGCGCGTGCCGGTCCCGGATGCGGTGGATGCGGTCGTGGCGCCAGCGCGCGGGCTCTCGCCCCTGCTCCTCGGCGATCCACGCGGCGGCCTCGGCCAGCGCGCGGCCCACGGTCGCCGGGAGCGGGGTGTCGTCGCCCAGCCGCGTCCGCGCCTCGGGGGAGGTGAGGAGGTGGTCGACCTGGAGGGTGACGTCCGGCATCGCGGCGGCCAGGTCAGCGCCGAGCCGGTCGTACACCCAGTGGTCGGTGAGCTTCTGGAGGAGGCGGAAGAAGACCAGCGGCGCGGCCTCGCCGGGGTGCGCGTGGCCGTCCCAGTCCGCGAGGAGGCGATGGCAGGCCGCCGGGAGCGGCTCGGCGGGGGGCGCCTCGGCGAGGGCCGCGAGCAGGGTGGGCAGGACACGGCGTGCCCGGCCGTCGCAGGTGTCGTTCTGCCAGGCGGCGCAGGCCTCCGGGGTGATCCGGGGCGCCGTGGTGATCAGCTCCTCGATGCGCTGCGCCCGGTAGGGGGCGACCCAGTCCGCGCCGACGTCCCGGGGGTCGCCGTCGGGGAGCATCCTGTGGTTGGCGGAGACGACGTGGCCCCGCTCGGGGTCGGTCTCCTCGGGGAGGTCGTCGAAGTCCAGGAAGCCCTTCCAGGACACGGCCACCCGGTCGTGCTCGCCGGGGGCACGCCCGCTGCCGGGGAGCCGTGCGGGGACGCGGCCCGCCGTCTTCAGGGAGACCGTGCCGTCCTGGCAGGCCCAGACGACGTTCAGGACCGGTACGCCGAACGCCCTCAGGGCGTCGCGGAACTCGCCGGGGGCCGTCGCGCGCCACATCGACTGGCAGGCGGCGATCTCCACGGACGGCTCGAAGCCGCTCCAGTACAGGCCGTAGCGGGTGTCGGTGCCGGGCGG
>NZ_LIRL01000851.1 GCF_001419795.1 Streptomyces niveiscabiei | reverse complement strand
GGAGCGGATTCGGCGGGGTGGGCGGGGCCCAGGCGCCAGAAGCCGTGATCCTCCGTGCCGAGCAGGCCCGCGAAGATGGCGTGCGAGTCGAAGCGGGGCAGGCACAGCCAGTCGACTGTGCCGTCCCGGCAGACCAGTGCGGCGGTCTGCATGTCTCCGATGAGTGCGTAGTCTTCGATGCGCCCGGCCACGTGCAACTCCAGTCGAACGGCCACGTCACCCCCTGAGGGGGGCGTTGTGGTCAAGGGGGTCGGTCCAAATGCAGGTCGTTGAACGATGAAGTCAACCGGTCGTCCCGCCGTCTGGCAAAACGCCATTTTTTGTTCAACGAGCTGACGAGCCTTCGTTGTTCCGGTCCATGGGCGGGGGTGTGCCGTGGTGCACGGAGGGACTCGACAGCGAGTGTCTGAGCAGGATACGACTCGCGCAGATCATCTGTGTGCCGCTCTCACCGACGTGCCTGAGCCGAATGGGTGAGTGCGGGTGAAAGCGTCGTCAAGGAACACGAAATCCTCGTCAAAGACTTGTGTCGGCGCGTGCGCGGAGCGTGGCCGGAAGCCATCTCTCCAGGGCGCTGATACGCTGGTAGCCCGTGGAGCGGAGGGCACGAATCCCCCGAACCGCAGCGACCCCCAGACCGCGACCACGGGAGCCCCCTCTTGGCCATCACGCCGAAATCCACGACGACCAAGCACATCTTCGTCACCGGGGGTGTCGCCTCTTCGCTCGGCAAGGGCCTGACCGCCTCCAGCCTCGGCATGCTCCTCAAGGCCCGTGGCCTGCGCGTGGTCAT
The DNA here is from genome assembly GCF_001419795.1 of Streptomyces niveiscabiei. Taxonomy (GTDB): domain Bacteria; phylum Actinomycetota; class Actinomycetes; order Streptomycetales; family Streptomycetaceae; genus Streptomyces; species Streptomyces niveiscabiei. Next base: position 14,644 of record NZ_LIRL01000851.1, on the reverse strand, counting down.
GCAGAAGCTGGACCCCTACCTGAACGTCGACCCCGGCACGATGAACCCCTTCCAGCACGGCGAGGTGTTCGTCACCAACGACGGCGCCGAGACCGACCTGGACATCGGCCACTACGAGCGCTTCCTCGACCGCGACCTCGACGGCAGCGCCAACGTCACCACCGGCCAGGTGTACAACACCGTGATCGCCAAGGAGCGGCGCGGCGAGTACCTGGGCGACACCGTGCAGGTCATCCCGCACATCACCAACGAGATCAAGCACCGTATCCGCCGCATGGCGACCGACGAGGTCGACGTCGTCATCACCGAGGTCGGCGGCACGGTCGGCGACATCGAGTCGCTGCCGTTCCTGGAGACGGTCCGCCAGGTCCGCCACGAGGTCGGCCGGGACAACGTGTTCGTGGTCCACATCTCGCTCCTTCCGTACATCGGCCCGTCCGGCGAGCTGAAGACCAAGCCCACCCAGCACTCCGTGGCCGCCCTGCGCAACATCGGCATCCAGCCCGACGCGATCGTGCTGCGCTGCGACCGCGAGGTGCCGACCGCGATCAAGCGCAAGATCTCCCTGATGTGCGACGTCGACGAGTCCGCCGTCGTCGCCTGCCCGGACGCGCGCTCCATCTACGACATCCCCAAGACCGTCCACGGCGAGGGCCTCGACGCGTACGTCGTCCGCAAGCTGGACCTGCCGTTCCGCGACGTGGACTGGACGACGTGGGACGACCTGCTGGACCGCGTCCACAACCCCGACCACGAGATCACGCTCGCCCTGGTCGGCAAGTACATCGACCTCCCGGACGCCTACCTCTCGGTCACCGAGGCGCTGCGCGCGGGCGGGTTCGCCAACAAGGCCCGCGTGAAGATCAAGTGGGTCACCTCGGACGACTGCAAGACCCCGGCCGGCGCCGCCGCGCAGCTCGCCGACGTGGACGGCATCTGCATCCCCGGCGGCTTCGGCGACCGCGGCGTCCTCGGCAAGGTCGGCGCGATCAAGTACGCCCGCGAGAACAAGGTGCCGCTGCTGGGCCTGTGCCTGGGTCTCCAGTGCATCGTCATCGAGGCGGCCCGCAACCTCGCGGACATCCCGGACGCCAACTCCACCGAGTTCGACGCGGCCACGGCCCACCCGGTCATCTCGACCATGGCCGAGCAGCTCGACATCGTCGCCGGCGAGGGCGACATGGGCGGCACGATGCGGCTCGGCATGTACCCGGCGAAGCTCGCCGAGGGCTCCATCGTCCGCGAGGTGTACGACGGCAAGGAGTACGTCGAGGAGCGGCACCGCCACCGCTACGAGGTCAACAACTCCTACCGCGCGGAGCTGGAGAAGAAGGCCGGCATCCAGTTCTCGGGCACGTCCCCGGACGGCAAGCTCGTCGAGTACGTCGAGTACCCGCGCGAGGTCCACCCCTACCTGGTCGCCACGCAGGCGCACCCGGAGCTGCGCTCGCGCCCGACGCGCCCGCACCCGCTGTTCGCCGGCCTCGTGAAGGCCTCGGTGGAACGCAAGAGTTCGAAGTAGCACACCGGCTTGTACGGTGGCCGGGGTGTCTCCCTCTCAACGGGAGCGCCCCGGTTTTCGTTTGCGCACGTCGGAGAGGCAAGAGCAATGACGATCAAGGACACCCCGCAGGAGTGGGAGGTCCGCGCGACGGACACTCCCTTCGTCGGCAAGAAGACCTCCGTGCGCACCGACGACGTGGTCATGCCCGACGGCTCGGTCGTCCGCCGCGACTACCAGGTCCACCCCGGCTCGGTCGCCGTCCTCGCCCTCGACGACGAGGACCGGGTACTGCTGATCAAGCAGTACCGCCACCCCGTGCGCGAGAAGCTCTGGGAGATCCCGGCCGGCCTCCTCGACGTCCCCGGCGAGAACCCGCTGCACGCGGCGCAGCGCGAGCTGTACGAGGAGGCGCACGTCAAGGCGGAGAGCTGGCACGTCCTCACCGACGTCTACACCACGCCCGGCGGCTGCGACGAGGCCGTGCGCGTCTTCCTCGCGCAGGGCCTCTCGGAGGCGGAGGGGCAGCGCTTCGAGGTGGAGGACGAGGAGGCGGACATGGAGTACGCGCGCGTGCCGGTCGCCGAGCTGGTGCGGGGGATCCTCGCGGGGGAGCTGCACAACAACTGTCTGGTGGTGGGGGTGCTGTCGCTGGCGGCGGCGCGCGCCGGGGACGGTCTCTCGGCGCTGCGTCCGGCTGAGGCGGCCTGGCCCGCGCGGCCGTTCGAGGCGTGAGGGTCCGGCGTTCGACCGTTTCTGGCGCAAACGTGAACCCTGCGTGATCGTTTCGCGCTCCCTCAGAGGTTCACGTTCCCGGTGTGACCATCGGCTGATCCGATCAGGGGACCTGGGGGGCCGTCATGGCCGCGCTCCGCGAGGAAGGTTGCAGAGCGTGAACTAGGCTCCCGTGGAGTGAGCCGAGAGTGCGTGCCGGTGTTGCGCGTGTGTGAGACGGGAGCGTGGCCCGTGGCGGATCAGGCAGTGGAGACGGACGGCGCGGTGCTGTCGGGCCACGCTGCGACGGAGGGCCAATTCCTGGGCCGTACCAGGGAGTTGAAGGAGCTGCGGGCCGACATCGAGCGCGTCGGCCTGGACACCCTGGTCGGCAAGAAGTCGCCCCGCGCGCGGGTGCTGCTGATCGCCGGCCGGCCGGGGTCCGGCCGCAGCGCGCTCGCCGAGGAACTCGTCCGCCAGGTCGCCGGCCCCTACCGGGACGGCGTCCTGCGGGTACGGCTCGCCGAGCCGGACGGCACGCCCGTGCCCGTCGAGCGGGCCGCCCGCGACCTGCTGGCCGAGCTGGACGTCGAGGCGCCCGCCGGGGCCGACCAGGACGACCTCTCCGCGCTGCTGCGGGACGCGCTCGCCGAGCGCCGTACGCTGCTGCTGCTCGACGACGCGCCGGGTGCCGAACACGTGGACGCGCTGCTGCCGGACAACCCGGAGTGCCTGGTCGTCGCCGTGTCCGGGGGGCCGCTGACCGGGATCGCCGATGTGCGGCCGTGCACGCTGGGCGGGCTGGACACCAAGTCGGCGCTGGAGCTGCTGACCCGGTCGACCGGGTCGGTGCGGGTGACCGTCGACCCGCGCTCGGCGGAGGGGCTCGTCGAGGTGTGCCAGGGGCAGCCCGCCGCGCTGGTGCTGGCCGGGGGATGGCTGGCCGCGCGGCCCACGGCGGCCGTCGCCGACCTCGCCAAGCACCTGCGCGCCGAGGGGGACGAGGGGACGCCGCTCAGCCGGGTCTTCCGGCTCGTGCACGCGGGACTGCCGGCGCAGGCCGCGCGGATACTGCGACTGCTGAGCCTGGCCCCCGCCGGGCTCGTCGACCCGCACACCGCCTCGGCGCTGGCCGGCTGCTCGATCGGCGCCGCCCGCACCACCCTGGACGACCTGACCGCGCAGGGCCTGCTGCACGCGGTGGACTCGCCGATCCCGCAGTACGAGGTGCCCGGCTGCCTGTACCCCCTGCTGAAGGCCGCCGCCGAGACGCACGACCGCCCGGCCGAACTGCACCTCGCCCGCGCCCGCATGCTGGAGCGCACGGTCCGCCTCCTCCAGTCCTGCCGCGCGATCACCGAACCGGAGAACCCGCAGGCCCGCGCCCGCCTCCAGGGCCTCCCGCGCGCCCTGCGCTTCTCCAGCCGGCGGGCGGCCGGCGACTGGCTGCGGCTGCGCCGCCCGGCCCTGCTGGCCTCCGCCCGCCTCGCGGTCGCGGACGGTGAACTCGACACCCTGGCACGCCGGTTGATGTCCCAGTTCGTGCGCGCGATGGTCGCCCACTTCGGCACCCGGGCCGCCGCCCCCGACCTGTACGGCGTCCACCGCCTCGTCCTCGACGTCGCCGAACGCCGCGACCTCCCGCGCGAGCGCGCCGCGGCCCTGCTGAACCTCGCCGACGTCGACGCGAGCACCGGCCGCACCGAGGAGGCGCTGACCCGCTACCGGGCCGCCCTCGACGCCGGGCGCGAGGCGGGCGACCCGTATGCGACCGGCCGGGCCATGGAGTCGATCGGCGGCGCGCACCTCGAACTCGGGGACTACGAGCGGGCCGCCGACTGGTACGGCCGCGCCCTCGCCCAGCGGCTCGCCCGGGACGAACGCGCCGACGCCGCGCGCCTGTACGGCCGTATCGCCACCGCGCAGACCTACGCCGGCCGGTACGGGGAGGCGCAGCGGGCGTGGCGGGCGTCGGCCGCCGGGCACCGGAAGAACGGGGACGTGGGGGCGCACGCGCGGGCGCTCAGCGAACTGGCGCGGGTCCAGGAGTACGCGGGCCGGCCGGAGGAGTCGCTGCGGACCTGCCAGGAGGCGGTGGAGTGGGCGCGGCGCGCGGCGGACGAGCGGTTGCAGGCCGCGCTCCACCTGCGCCTCGCCGACACCCTGGAGCACCTCGGCGACCCGGCGGCGGCCCGGGTGCACCGCGCGGCGGCCGACCGGATGCTGGCCGGGGACCGCCCCGGGCCTGAATCCGAGGGGGAACACGGAAGCAACGCCTACGAAATCCGTGGCACATCGGCCGAAGATTGATGCTTTGAAAGGCTGGACACCGGGAACGCCTTCATTAGACTGGCTCTGTCGCGCCACCAGTGCGACATATCCCGGTATACGCATACGTATACGTCCCTTGAGTCGAGGACCGTGATCGACGTGAAGGTCGGCATCCCCCGCGAGGTCAAGAACAACGAGTTCCGGGTGGCCATCACCCCCGCCGGCGTGCACGAACTGGTGCGCCACGGCCACGAGGTCGTCATCGAGCGCGGCGCCGGGGTGGGGTCCTCGATCCCGGACGAGGAGTACGTCGCGGCGGGCGCCGCGATCCTGGAGACGGCGGACGAGGTGTGGGGCGCCGCCGATCTGCTGCTCAAGGTCAAGGAGCCGGTCGCCGAGGAGTACCACCGGCTGCGCAAGGACCAGACGCTCTTCACCTACCTGCACCTGGCCGCGTCCAAGGAGTGCACGGACGCGCTCGTCGCCTCCGGCACCACCGCGATCGCCTACGAGACGGTCGAACTCCCGGGCCGCGCACTGCCGTTGCTCGCACCGATGTCCGAAGTGGCGGGGCGGCTCGCGCCCCAGGTCGGCGCCTACCACCTGATGCGCTCGGCCGGCGGGCGCGGGGTCCTGCCCGGCGGGGTGCCGGGCACCCAGCCCGCCAAGGCGGTCGTCATCGGCGGCGGGGTCTCCGGCTGGAACGCGACGCAGATCGCGATCGGACTCGGCTTCCACGTCACGCTGCTGGACAAGGACATCAACAAACTCCGCGAGGCCGACAAGGTGTTCGGCACGCGGGTGCGGGCCATCATGTCCAACTCCTTCGAGCTGGAGAAGGCCGTCCTGGACGCCGACCTCGTCGTCGGTGCCGTCCTCATCCCGGGCGCGAAGGCGCCGAAGCTGGTCACCAACGAGCTGGTGGCCCGCATGAAGCCCGGAAGTGTCCTTGTCGACATCGCGATCGATCAAGGCGGCTGCTTCGAGGACTCGCGTCCGACGACCCACGCCGAACCTACGTTCACCGTCCACGAGTCGGTGTTCTACTGCGTCGCCAACATGCCCGGCGCGGTCCCCAACACCTCGACGTACGCGCTCACCAACGCGACCCTGCCGTACATCGTCGAACTCGCCGACCACGGCTGGGCCGAGGCGCTGCGGCGCGATCCCGCGCTCGCCAAGGGGCTCAACACCCATGACGGCAAGGTCGTCTACCGCGAGGTCGCCGAGGCGCACGGCCTCGAGCACGTCGAACTGACGTCGCTGCTGGGGTGAGCGGCCCGCCCCATCGGGCGTGGCCAAGTCACCTTTTCATAAAGGCGATACGTCAACAAGGAGCGTCAACGACGCACAGCAGGCCGGGCCTTGTCCATAAGGTCCGGCCCAATGTGTGTATGGTCACTTTGCGATGCTCGGTCAACTCGCCGCGAACGTAACCCTTCGACCGATTCGCACACCGGTGAAACCTGCTGTGCGACGGCCGTACGCCCTTGACAGCGTCATGTTTCTTTGCCGACACATCCGGCCGGGTCCGGCGGATTGTGTTGCTGCGAACGGCCGACACGCCATAGAGTCGCCAACCGTCGGCATGGTGCCACGCTGACCTGTCCAGAAATCCCCTGGTCACCAAGGAGGTAAGACGACTTGTGAATGAGTCGACATTTTCTCCCGGGGGTGGTCGAGCAGGAACGCCTGTCCGGGGCCGGAGCCCTGAGGGAACCGAGGCTGTCGGCTCCGTCGCTGTGCGCACCTTCGCAGCCCACCAGAGTCCGCAGACCCTGCGGACAGCAGACCAGAGCATGGATGGCCATCACGTGAACGCCATGGCCGGCGACGGAAGTGGCGCGCCCCACAACCACTTCGCCGACTACGACGAACTGCCCGACGGGCACTTCTACGACCCCGACGCCGAATACGAGCCCGACCCCGAGTACGCGGCCACGCTCGCGCCCGACGCCGCACGCCAGCGTCGCGAGCGCATCGGCCCGACCGGGCGTCCGCTGCCGTACTTCCCGATCCCGGGCCCGCTGACCGATCACGGGCCCGCGACGATCATCGCGATGTGCAACCAGAAGGGCGGCGTGGGCAAGACCACGTCGACCATCAACCTGGGTGCCGCCCTCGCGGAGTACGGCCGACGGGTGCTGCTCGTGGACTTCGACCCGCAGGGCGCGCTGTCGGTGGGTCTCGGCGTCAACCCCATGGAGCTCGACCTCACGGTCTACAACCTGCTCATGGAGCGGGGCATGTCGGCCGACGAGGTCCTGCTGAAGACCGCGGTCCCCAACATGGACCTGCTGCCGAGCAACATCGACCTCTCGGCGGCCGAGGTCCAGCTGGTCTCCGAGGTCGCGCGCGAGTCGACCCTCCAGCGGGCGCTGAAGCCGCTGATGGACGACTACGACTACATCGTCATCGACTGTCAGCCCTCGCTCGGCCTGCTCACGGTGAACGCGCTCACGGCCGCCCACAAGGTGATCGTCCCGCTGGAGTGCGAGTTCTTCGCGCTGCGCGGGGTCGCGCTGCTCACCGAGACCATCGAGAAGGTCCAGGAGCGCCTGAATCCCGAGCTGGAGCTCGACGGCATCCTCGCGACGATGTACGACTCGCGGACCGTCCACAGCCGCGAGGTGCTCGCGCGGGTCGTCGAGGCGTTCGACGACCACGTCTACCACACGGTGATCGGCCGGACCGTCCGCTTCCCGGAGACCACGGTCGCGGGCGAGCCGATCACCACGTACGCGTCCAACTCCGTCGGCGCCGCCGCCTACCGCCAGCTCGCCAGGGAGGTGCTCGCCCGGTGTCACGCCGAGTGAGTCTGCCGGGGGCCGACGAACTCTTCCGCACGACAGGGGGAACGGCGCTCCAGCCGTCCACTCCCCGGCGGCCCGGCGAGGGCCGGGTGCCGGGGCAGGCGGGTGAGAGCGAGGGGGCGAACGGCGGTGTGTCCGCCGAGGACGCGCCACCGGCCGTACCCGCGCAGGGCGGGGACGGCGACGGGGCCGAACACGTCGCCGCCGACGCCGGCCAGGGCGACGGCGGCGAGTCCCGCAGCAGGGGCGACGGCCGTGTGCGGCGGGCGCAGGAAGGTTCTGCCAACCCCGCCGCTCCCGCCGACGCCGAGCCCCGCAAACGGGGCCGCGCCGCCGCCCGCCGCCCCTCCGGGCGCGAACGGCACGACGAGAAGATCACCGTGTACGTCTCCGCCGAGGAACTCATGGACCTGGAGCACGCCCGCCTGGTGCTCCGCGGCGAACACGGCCTCGCCGTCGACCGGGGCCGCATCGTCCGCGAAGCGGTCGCCGTCGTCCTCGCCGACCTGGAGTCCCGCGGTGACGCGAGCATCCTCGTACGCCGGTTGCGGGGGCGGTAGGGGTACCTTCGGGGGCTATGACCTCGTACGACACGTCTTCTGCCACCGGTGCCCCGGCCGGCCGCCGACGCGCACTGGGTCGGGGGCCGGGGGCCGGGGAACAACCGCCGGTTCCCGCAGAGGCGCCGGTCCCCGTCGAGGCCGAGGTTCGTGAAGAGGCGGTTCCCGACGGGGTCTTCAAGGTCCGGCTCACCAACTTCGAAGGCCCCTTCGACCTGCTGCTCCAGCTGATCGCCAAGCACAAGCTGGACGTCACCGAAGTCGCGCTGTCCAAGGTCACCGACGAGTTCATGGCGCACATCAGGGCGATGGGGCCGGACTGGGACCTCGACCAGACGACCGAGTTCCTCGTCGTCGCCGCGACGCTCCTCGACCTCAAGGCCGCGCGGCTGCTGCCCGCCGCCGAGGTCGAGGACGAGGCCGACCTCGCGCTCCTCGAAGCGCGGGACCTGCTGTTCGCGCGGCTGTTGCAGTACCGGGCGTACAAGCAGATCGCCGACATCCTCAACCACCGGCTCGAGGTCGAGGGGCGCCGCTACCCCCGTACCGTCGGGCTCGAAGCGCACCACGCCGAGCTGCTGCCCGAGGTCGTGATCAGCATCGGGGCGGAAGGATTCGCCAGGCTCGCCGTGAAGGCGATGCAGCCCAAGCCGAAGCCCCAGGTGTACGTCGATCACATCCACGCGCCGCTCGTGAGCGTGCAGGAACAGGCGCTGGTCGTCGTCGCGCGGCTCAGGGAACTCGGCGAGGCCAGCTTCCGGGTGCTCGTCGAGGACACCGAGGACACGCTCACCGTCGTCGCCCGGTTCCTCGCGCTGCTGGAGCTGTACCGGGACAAGGCGGTCGAGCTGGACCAGGAGACGGCGCTCGGGGACCTGCTCGTGCGGTGGACCGGCGGTGACGCGACCGCCGCGGTGACGGACGAGTTCGACCGGCCGACCGAGGAGGAGAAGACGTGAGCGAGGCCGTCGCTGAGCTGGACCTCAAGCCCGCCCTGGAGGCCGTCCTGATGGTCGTCGACGAACCGGCGACCGAGGAGCACCTCGCCAAGCTCCTCCAGCGGCCCCGGCGGCAGGTCGCGGACGCGCTCAGGGAGCTGGCGGACGAGTACACGGCGCAGGGCAGGGGCTTCGAGCTGAGGGCCGTCGCCGGAGGCTGGCGCTACTACACGCGGCCCGCCTACTCGGCGGCCGTCGAGAGCTTCGTCCTGGACGGCCAGCAGGCCCGTCTCACCCAGGCGGCGCTGGAGACCCTCGCCGTCGTCGCCTACCGCCAGCCGGTCAGCCGCAGCCGCGTCTCCGCGGTGCGCGGAGTGAACTGCGACGGCGTGATGCGCACCCTGCTCCAGCGGGGCCTGGTCGAGGAGACGGGCACGGAACCCGAAACAGGTGCGATCCTGTATGGGACGACGAACTACTTCCTGGAGCGGATGGGCCTGCGCGGTCTGGACGAGCTTCCGGAACTCGCGCCCTTCCTCCCGGAGGCGGAGGCGATCGAGGCCGAGACGCTGGAAGGGGTCCCGTCGTTCGATCCGGACGCTCCGGATACCGAGGAAGACGACAAGACGGAACTTTGATGCGAAGCAGCAGCGGCAGGAACAGCAGCGGAAACAACGGCGGGAGCCGTGGTGGCAACAGCGGCGGCCGCGGCGGGAACAGCGGGGGCCGCGGCAACTACCGCGGCGCCGGCAACAACCGCGACGACAACCAGGGCGGCCGGCCGAAGAAGCCCCGCCCCGAGGAGCGGCGCTACGACGTGGGCCCCGGCGCCTCCCCGGAGGGCCCCAGGTCCGGGCGCGGGGCTTCCGCGCGCGGCGGCGCCAAGGGCGGCCCGAAGCAGTCCCCGGGCAGCAGCGGGCGCGGGCGCTGGGCGCCGGCGACCTCGCGCGAGTACGACGCGCGCGCGGAGGAGCGCAACCGGGAGCGGTACGCGGGCAAGAAGGACGTGAAGCTCCCCAAGACCTTCCCGGGCGCCGAGCAGGAGGGCGAGCGGTTGCAGAAGGTCCTCGCGCGCGCGGGCTACGGCTCGCGGCGGGCCTGCGAGGAGCTGATCGAGCAGGCGCGCGTGGAGGTCAACGGCGAGATCGTCCTGGAGCAGGGCAAGCGCGTCGACCCCGAGAAGGACGAGGTGCGTGTCGACGGGCTGACGGTCGCGACGCAGTCGTACCAGTTCTTCTCGCTGAACAAGCCCGCCGGGGTCGTCTCCACGATGGAGGACAACGAGGGCCGGCAGTGCCTCGGCGACTACGTCACCAACCGTGAGACGCGCCTGTTCCACGTGGGGCGGCTCGACACGGAGACCGAGGGCGTCATCCTGCTCACCAACCACGGCGAGCTGGCGCACCGCCTGACGCACCCCCGGTACGGCGTGAAGAAGGTCTACCTCGCGCACATCGTCGGCCCGATCCCGCGCGACCTGGGCAAGCGGCTGAAGGACGGCATCCAGCTGGAGGACGGGTACGCGCGCGCGGACCACTTCCGGGTCGTCGAGCAGACCGGCAAGAACTACCTGGTCGAGGTGACCCTCCACGAGGGCCGCAAGCACATCGTGCGGCGCATGCTCGCCGAGGCGGGCTTCCCGGTGGACAAGCTGGTGCGGGTCGCCTTCGGCCCGATCACCCTCGGCGACCAGAAGTCGGGCTGGCTGCGGCGGCTGTCGAACACCGAGGTGGGCATGCTGATGCAGGAGGTCGACCTCTAGAAGGCGGCTGTACGGCTCTGTGACGGCCGATCCCGGGTTCTCCGGGATCGGCCGTCGTTGCGTTCCCAAAAAGGGCTCCTGGAGGCGCTGAGGGCTTTCGGAGGTTCTGTGGAGGGCTGGTGCCGGTCGCGGCCGGGGTCTTGTCCGCCGCCGGACGCGCTGCTTATGGTCGGAGTGACCATAAAGGCGGGGGGCGACGGTGGACGGCTACGACAAGCACGCGTACGAACCCTTCGCCGTGACCGTCGACCTCGCGGTGTTCACCCTGCGCGCGGGCGCCCTGCACGTCCTGCTCGTCGAACGCGGCCGGGAGCCGTACGCCGGACAGTGGGCCCTGCCCGGCGGGTTCGTCCTGCCCGAGGAGTCCGCCGAGGACGCCGCCCGGCGCGAACTCGCCGAGGAGACCGGCCTCACCGACGCGGCCGGCCTCCACCTGGAACAGCTGCGCACCTACAGCGACCCCGGCCGCGACCCCCGCATGCGCGTCGTCTCCGTCGCCTTCGCCGCCCTCGTCCCCGACGGCCCCGAACCGCACGGCGGCGGCGACGCCGCACAGGCCCGCTGGACGCCGTACGACGAGGCCGGGCCGCTCGCCTTCGACCACGACCGCATCCTCGCCGACGCGCGCGCACGCGTGGGCGCCAAGTTCGAGTACACGTGCCTCGCCACCGCGTTCTGCCCGCCCGAGTTCACCCTCGGCGAGCTGCAACGCGTCTACGAGACCGTCTGGGGCACCTGCCTCGACCGGCCCAACTTCCGCCGCAAGGTCCTCGCCACACCCGGCTTCGTCGAACCGGCCCGCGCGGGCGCCCGGCTCACCGGAGGGCGCGGCAAACCCGCCGCCCTCTACCGCGCGGGGACGGCCACCGCTCTCCACCCGCCGCTCGTCCGGCCCTCCACAGAAGGACGCCCCTCATGAGTTTCACCGTGCACAAGCGCGCCGCCTCCGGGGCCCTGATGGGGCTGGCGCTGGGGGACGCGCTCGGCTTCCCCACCGAGTTCAACGACGTCCCCCAGATCGTCGCCAAGTTCGGGCCCTGGCGGCAGATGCCGCTGCCCGCGCGGGCGATCGTCTCCGACGACACCCAGATGACACTGGCCCTCGCGCGCGGGCTGCGGTCCGCGCGGGACCGGGGAGTGCTCGGGCCGCAGGGGATGGAGCGGTCGGTGCGCGAGGAGTTCGTGAAGTGGTACCACTCCCCGGAGAACAACCGCGCGCCCGGCGGGACCTGCCTGAGGGCCTGCGAGCTGCTCGACGACCCCGGCCGGCGCTGGCAGGACGCCAGCCAGATCGACTCCAAGGGGTGCGGCGCCAACATGCGTGTCGCGCCCATCGGGCTCGCGCCCGCGCTCAGCGACGAACAGCGCGCGGGCGCCGCCCAGCTCCAGGCCGCGCTCACCCACGGCCACCCCACCGGGCTCGCCGCCTCCGACCTCACCGCGCACGCGGTACGGCTCCTCGCGCACGGGAGCGGGCCGTCCGAGCTGATCGGGCTCCTGCGCGCGTACGCGCTGGCGAACCGGTCCCGGTACCGGCAGGACTGGCTGGGGGACCTGTGGACGCGGAGCCAGGACCCCAACCCCGAGCACTTCATCTCACGCGGGTGGGACGAGTGCCTCGCCGTTCTGGACCGGCTGGAGGCGGCTCTGCGGGCTCCCGACCCGGAGGCCGATCCGTGTCTCGCGACCGGTGCCGGGTGGATCGCCGAGGAGGCGCTGGCCACGGGGCTGTACTGCTTCCTGCTGTTCCCCGAGGAGCCGGTCACCGCGCTGCGCCGGGCCGCCTGCTCCTCCGGGGACTCCGACTCGATCGCCTGTCTGACCGGGGCGTTCGCGGGGGCCTGGCTGGGGATCGACGCGTGGCCGACCGAGTGGGCGGACCGGATCGAGTACGGGAGCGAGCTGGTGACGCTGGGGGCGTTGTGGGACGAGTGAGGGCGGTTGTGCGCGGGTGAGGCGCGCGCGTGAGGGGGCTTTTTGAGGGGCTTCTTGGGGGGCTTTTGGGGCCTCTCACGCGCGCGGGGTGTGCGCAGTGCTCACACCAGGGTGATCGTGTCGCCCTTCACCGTGATCTCCTTCGCGGGCAGTGGGCGCGGGGCCGGGCCGCCCTTCACCGCGCCGTCCGCGATGCCGAACCTGCTCTGGTGGCAGGGGCAGTCGATCGTGCCGTCCGCGACCTTGGCCACCGTGCAGCCCTGGTGCGTGCAGACCGCCGAGAACGCCTTGAACTCGCCCTTCACCGGCTGCGTCACCACGACCTTCTGGTCCGTGAAGACCTTGCCGCCGCCCACCGGGATGTCGGAGGTCTTCGCGAGGTCCGTCGTCCCCGGCGTACCGCCCGAGGAGGAGCTGTCCTTGTCGTCGTCGGAGCCGCCACAGGCTGCCGTGAGCGCCACCGCGCTCGTCGTCATCAGGGACGTCAGGAGGACCGTTCGGCGGGTCGCGGGGAGCGTCATGCGCGTCATCCTGGCACCGACGGGCGGCAACGAGAAGGAACCCGGACGGAGTGGCACAAAGGCGTCGGCCGTCTCAGGGGGCGGGCGGGCGCGCCGATGTCAGTGGGGCTGATTACGCTGGGTGGTCCAGAGGTGCGGTGTACGGGAACAGCGAGGAGCGGTGGCGTGGCGGTACGAGCGGTCCGGGGGGCCGTCCAGTTGGACGAGGACGACGCCGGGGAGATGGAACGGCGGGTCGGGGAGCTGCTGACGGCCGTCATGGAGCGCAACGATCTCGCCGTCGACGATCTGATCAGCATCTGGTTCACGGCGACGCCCGATCTGCACAGCGACTTCCCGGCCGCCGCCGCGCGCAAGATCGGGATCGTCGACGTTCCCCTGATCTGCGCGCAGGAACTCGACATCACCGGGGCCATGCCCCGCGTCGTACGGCTGCTCGCGCACGTCGAGTCCGCGCGTGCGCGGGCCGATATCGCCCACGTCTACCTCGGTGCCGCCGCCGGGCTGCGGAAGGACATCGCCCAGTGAGGACCGCGCTCGTCATCGGGACCGGGCTCATCGGGACGTCCGTCGCCCTGGCCCTCGCGCAGCGGGGGGTCGTCGTCCATCTCGCCGATCATGATCCGGAGCAGGCCCGGACCGCCGCCGCGCTCGGGGCCGGGACCGACGAGGCTCCCGACGGGGCCGTCGATCTCGCCGTCGTCGCGGCGCCGCCCGCTCATGTCGCCCGCGTGCTCGCGGATGCCATGCGGCGCGGGGTCGCGTACGGGTATCTCGACGTCGCCAGTGTCAAGGGCGGGCCTCGGCGGGAGCTGGAGGCCGCCGGGGTCGATCTCTCCCGGTACCTCGGGACGCATCCCATGTCCGGGCGGGAGAAGTCCGGGCCCCTTGCCGCTTCCGCGGAGTTGTTCGAGGGGCGGCCCTGGGTGCTGACGCCTACGCGGGACACCGAGACCGAGGTGCTCAATCTCGCGCTGGAGCTGGTCTCCCACTGCCGGGCCGTGCCTGTCGTCATGGACGCCGACGCCCACGATCGGGCCGTCGCGCTCGTCTCCCACATGCCGCACATCGTGTCCAGCCTTGTCGCTGCTCGGCTGGAGCATGCGGAGGAGTCCGCCGTGCGGTTGTCCGGTGGGGGGATTCGGGATGTCACGCGGATCGCCGCGTCCGATCCTCGGATGTGGATCGACATCCTGTCCGCGAATCCTGGGCCTGTGGCCGAGTTGCTGTCCGATGTCGCCGCGGATCTCGATGAGACCGTGCGGGCGTTGCGGGCCGTGGAGTCCGGGGATGTCGATCAGCGGAAGGTGGGGGTGGCCGGGATCGAGGATGTGTTGCGGCGGGGGAACGCGGGGCAGGTTCGGGTGCCGGGGAAGCATGGTGCTGCGCATCGGGTGTACGAGGTGGTTGCCGTGCTCATCGATGATCAGCCGGGGCAGTTGGCTCGGATCTTCGCGGATGCGGGGAGGGCTGGAGTGAATGTCGAGGATGTGCGGATCGAGCATGCGACGGGGCAGCAGGCCGGGTTGGTGCAGTTGATGGTGGAGCCGAAGGCTGCGCCGGTGTTGGCGGCGGCTCTGCGGGAGCGGGGCTGGGGGGTACGCCAGTAGTTTCCTCGCCCCCGCCGCC
>NZ_LIRL01000850.1 GCF_001419795.1 Streptomyces niveiscabiei | reverse complement strand
GGCGGGAGCGGGGGTGCCATGAGCAGCAGTCCCTGCCGGCGCCACCCGGCGATGGTCTCGCGGTCGGCCGCGGGGAACCCGCCGAGGGGGCGGCTGCCGTCGCAGCGCGCCAGGAGGGCGGCGTCCCGGTCCGACAGAGGGCCGTGTCCGTCGACCTGACGTCCCAGGAAACGGAGCGTCCCGCCTGCTGTCTCCACGTGCGGCAGGGCCGCCGGGGACCACGTGTCAGGAATCTCCGTCATGTAACTCCGATAACGCCGACGACTCTGACGACTCTGATGACTCCGAGCCCGCGGTGCCGAATGACAGACGCCATATGGCCGGAGCATACAGATCGCCTCCACAGGCGCCCAGAGCCCGTTCCGAAGCGGCAGAAAATGAGGGGACGGGTGGCCGAAAATACCGTTCCCGGATGATCATTGTCCACGCCGGGAACCATCGGGACGATAGCTTTCCGGTCATTCATCTCGGCTCACGCACCCCCTTCCGAAGCCCCTCTCCCGACCCCGGCGACGGCCGGTCCGTCGCCGGCCCGGACGCGATGGAATACCCATGTCAGCGCCCCTTTATCCGCAGCGGCCACGAGCGGCCGTCCCAGGCTCGCCCCGTGAACGTGATCAAGCCGTCGGCATGGCCGAAGACAGGTAAAACGCAGGGAATAGGCCACGGCAGCGGCCCGTTTCCGGACGCGCCATTGCGCCGGAGATCTTCTGCTGTAGCCTCAAAGTGCGATTTGACCTGTCGGGCGACTCAGAGGACGAGGCAGGGGAATGGAGACTCGCGTACTGCTTGTTCAACAAGGAGTCTGGGGCAATTCCGCGGCCTCCATGCCCCTGGCGATCGGCTACCTCAAGGCCTACGCCGAAGCGGACGACCGCATTCGACGCCGTATGGACATCTCCATCAGGAACTACCCGGGCGACGCCGGACTCAACGCCATGGCCCGGGACCTGATCCGGGACGGCTGTCCCGACATCCTCTGCTTCTCCGTCCTCGGCTGGAACTTCCGCGCCTTCGGCACGCTCGCCGAGACGTTCAAACAGATGAACCCGCAGGGCTGGGTCGTCTTCGGCGGCAACCACGTCGCCTACCAGGCCGAACGGGTCCTGCGCATGTACCCCCAGGTCGACGTCGTGGTGAACGGCGAGGGGGAGCTGATCTTCCGGGACCTGCTGAACGGCTACCTCGACGGCGCCGAGCGCGGCGGACTCCACGAGATCGGCGGCATCTCCTTCCGCGAGGCCGACGGGAACCTGGTCACCACCCCCGAACGCGAACGCATCCAGGACCTGGAGATCCTGCCGTCCCCCATTCTCACCGGCGCGATTCCGCTGGCCGGCGACAAGGGCGGTTTCCGCTACGACTACGCGCTGATGGAAACGAACCGCGGCTGCCCGTACAAGTGTTCCTTCTGCTATTGGGGCGGCGCCACCGGGCAGAAGATCCGGGCGTTCTCCCGGGAGCGGCTGCGCGAGGAACTCGAACTCCTCGGGCGGCACGGCGCTGAAATCCTGATGCTCGCCGACTCCAATTTCGGGCTCCTGCGCCAGGACGAGGAATTCCTGGACGACATGCTCCGGGTACGCCGAAAGTACGGGTTCCCGAAGCGGCTGGAAACCTCCTGGGCGAAGAACAAGTCTCCCGGCTTCTACCGCATCATGGAGAAGATGAAAGAGTCAGGGATGCACAGCGCGTTCATCCTCGCCCTCCAGACGATGGACGATTCCGTGCTGGATCTCATGCGCCGGCGGAACATGAAGCTGAACGACTGGGAAAGTCTCGTCGCCTGGCTCACCGACCACGGCATCACCCCCTATCTGGAGTTGATCTGGGGGGCGCCGGGCGAGACGGTCGACTCGTTCCTGGACGGTTACGACCGGGCGGCACAGCACACGCCGTTCATCGCGGTCCACCCGCTGATGCTGCTGCCGAACACCGAATACCACGACAAGCGCGAAGTCCACGGACTGGTGACCGTGCGCGGTGAGCAGGACGACTTCGACTACGTGCTCTCCCACCGGACGATGACGCTCGCGGACAACGAGCGCATGCTCCGCTTCATCTGCTGGAACCGCGTCCTGGCCCGGAGCCTGTTCCTGCACAACATCTGGGTCGCCCTGCGCTCGCTCGCCGGCATCCCCCAGTCACAGGTGCTCCTCAGCTTCTCCGACTGGATCGAGAAGAGCGAGGACCACGAGGCCAGGGAACTGCACGCGGTGGCCAGGCCGGCGAGCTCCGCCAGCGAACTCGTCGACCCCAACGTCTGGCGGCTGCTCACCAAACGGCTGCTGCGGCAGTGGTGGGAGGAGGCCATGCGCCCCGCGCTGCCCGAGCACCTGCTGCCGGTCCTCGACGAGGTGTTCCGCTACGACCTGCTGTGCCAGCCGGTCCGCATGCTGCCCGACGGGTCGGGGCCCGAGGAGGACCTCTCGGTCGTCACCCGGCACGGCGAGAGCTGGTACCTGCGCAGCGACACCGAATTCACCCACCCCGTGCCCCGCCTGATCGCCGCGCTGCGGCGCGGGGAGACGGTGAGCACGGAACCCGAGCGCCACACCGCCGACTTCTACTACCGGACCGAGTTCGGCGGCGACCTCCAGCACTACTTCCGCATGGACCGCTTCCGCGGACTGACCGAGCAGCAGCTCGACGAACAGTTCACCAAGGTTTGACCGAGATCCTTCACCACGGGAGACACGAGACGATGGACCGCGCCGGGCTGATTCGGGACCTCCACGAGATCGCAGCGGGCATGACCAAGGGCGAGCACCGGCCGGCACCCCAGGAGGGCGACGCCAGCCTCGTGGACCAGTACGGGTTCAGCTCCCTCGACGCCCTGGAGTACCTGCTGATCCTGGAGGAGAAGTTCGATGTCGTCTTCGAGGACGAGGACCTGACGGAGGAGACCCTCTTCTCCATCGAGGGCCTCGCCACCTACATCCTCCAGCAGAAGGTCGGCGAGAGCCGCACCCTGACGTGACAGCCATGACACCGGCAGCCGCGCGACCGGGGGGAGCGCCCGGCGAGGTGGCGGTCAGCGTGGTCGTACCGACCCGCGACCGGACCACCCGGCTCCTGCTCGCCCTCACGGCCCTGGGACACCAGACCCTGGACCGCGAGCGGTTCGAGGTCGTCCTCGTCGACGACGCACCAAAGCGCGGCGCGGTGCGGGAAGTGCTGGCCGCCCTGCCCGCCGGCCTGCCGGTGAGGGAGGCCGCCACGGGCGGGCGCGGGGTGGCCTGCGCCCGCAACACCGGAGCCCGGCTGGCCCGCGGGGACCTCCTGCTCTTCCTCGACGACGACACCCTGGCCACGCCCGGGCTCCTGGAGGCGCACCTCGCCGCCCACCGGGGGGCCGCCGCCACCGTGGTGCACGGCGCCGTCACCGACCTGTCCGCGTTCACGCTGACCCCCGAACCCCGGCCCCTGCGCACCGCCCTGACCGGCGCCCGCAACCGCACGATCGAGCCCGCCACCCTCACCGACCTCGCCACCGCAGTCCCCCTGCTCGGGCCGCGCCGCTCGTTCATCGAGCGCACCGCCCACCAGGTGACCCGCTCGCCCGCGTACGCCCCCCTGCGCTGGCTGAGCTGCATCGGCACCAGCACCAGCGTCCGGCGCACGGTGTTCGAAGAGGTCGGCGGCTTCGACGAGCACTACGGGCAGCTGTGGGGCGGCGAAGACCTCGAACTGGGCCTGCGGCTCGCCGCAGCGGGCACCGCCTTTGCCCTCCTCGACACGCCCGCCTACCACCTCCCGACGGCCCGCCGGAACACCGGCGACCTCCTGCCGAGGTTCTGGCAGGAAGTCGCCGACCGGCACCGGGACCCGCGCTTAGCGGACGTCGGCCCCTTCCTCGCCGGCCGGCTCACCCTCGACGAACTCGCCGCGCGGCTCGGCCCCGCCCTGACCCCGGGAACGGCGCTGTCATGACGCATCCGACGGCAGGCGCGGTGATCGTGGGCGGTACGGCGCCCCGGTCGCTGGAGGACCTGCGCTCCCGGCGGGACCTGTCCGTCCGCACCGCCGGCGAGCTGCTGCCCGCCGCCTTCGTCGACGTGCTGTCCGCAGCGCTGGAGCGCCTGCCCGCCGCCCTGCGCGCCACCGTCCCCGTGATCATGGCGGCCACGGACTACTGCGTGGCGGCCACCTCCCAGTACGTCGGCCGGTGCGTGGAGGCGCAGGCGGGGGGCCGCAGGCTGCGGCCGTCCGAGGCCATGACCCCGGAGCCGGCCCAGCTGCTCCAGGAACTGGCGCAGGCCCGCGGCTGGAACGGGACCGGCCACGTCCTGATCAGCCCGCGCGCGGCCACCCAGCAGGCGGTGCGCTGGGCGTGGGGCGCCGTCACCGCCGGGCTGCACGAGGCGATGATCGTGTGCGAGGTCGTCCGGGCCGAACACGAGGACGGCTACCGGATCGCCGCCGTCCCGGTGACCGCCGCCGGCACCCCCCGGACCGGCGGACCCCCTCGACCGTCCGTCGTCGTCTCCGGCACCGGCCTGGTCACCGCCTTCGGCGACGGAGGAACCGCGTTCTGGCAGGGCCTGCTGGACGGCCGCCGGGAACTGTCCGGGCTGACCCGCTTCGACGCGTCCCGCTTCCGCAGCCGGACCGTGTGCCAGACGGACGTCCAGGCACCGCCCGGCCGCCCGACCCGCCGCGCACTGCTGGAGCGGGCCCGCGCGGAGGCGCTGCGGGAGGCCGGGCTCGACGAACTGCCCGGCCGCACCCTGCTGGTGTCGGCCGGAGTGGTCCCGCACCTCCCCAAGGTCGCCGGCGCCCCCCGGATCGGCGAGATCGCGGTGGAACCCGACTGGGACGCGGACGGATCGGGCGTCGCCCCGCAGAACGCGGTGCTGCTGGCCCACGCCTGCGCGTCGGGCGCCTTCGGGCTCGCCCTGGCACGCGAATGGCTGCTGTGCGGCCTCGCGGACACCGCCCTCGTCACCGGCGTGTCGTCCCTCAACACCTACGACTACGCCTGCCTCGACGTGCTGCGCGCGACGAGTACGACCGCAGCCCGCCCCTTCGACGAGGACCGCTCCGGCGTCACGGTCGGGGAAGGCGCCGGGGTGATCGTCCTGGAGACCGCCGAGCGCGCCGCCGCCCGAGGGCAGGCACCCCTGGCGACGCTCAGCGGGATCTCCTGCCGGGTCGCCGGCCAGGGCCTCAGCCGGCTCAACGCGCACATCGGCGCCGCCTGCATGCGCGACGCGCTGGCCATGGCCGGCCTCACCACCGTCGACTACGTCCACGGCCACGCCCCCGGCACCCGGCAGGGCGACGAGGCCGAACTGCTGGCCCTGGACCAGATCGGCGCCGAGCACGACTGGCGGGGCGTCCCCGTCAGCTCGTACAAGGGGGCGGCCGGCCACCTGCTGCACGCCTCGGTGTTCCCCGGCGTCGTGGCGGCGGTCCGGGCCCTGCGTCACCAGGTGCTTCCGGGAACCCCCGGGCTGCGCAAGCCCCTTGACGCGCGGCACGTGCGGGTGCTGCGCGATCCGGAGCCCTGTGACGGGATGCGTTCCGTACTGGTGAACAACTTCGGGTTCGGCGGCAACAACGCCGCGTTCCTCCTGACGGGAGGCGCGGCCGGGCGCAGGGAGTGGGGTACGGATGGCTGACGCGGTGCTGATGACACCCCGGGAGATCCTCACCGGGTTCTCCAGTGTCAACAACCAGAACGTCCTGATCAACGACGAGGAGTACCTCCGCCTGGACCCGGCGATGCGCCTCTTCTACGAGAAGGTCCGGGAGAACCTGGGGGTGGCCTGCATCGCGGGTCACTTGCGGGGGTGCGGGTATTCGGTGCGGGCG
>NZ_LIRL01000085.1:0-2500 GCF_001419795.1 Streptomyces niveiscabiei | reverse complement strand
CCTGCGAGTTTGCGGTGTGTTGCGAGGTTAACCCGGGTGGGGTAGCCGTAGCGAAAGCGAGTCCGAACAGGGCGTTTCAGTAGCACGCTCAAGACCCGAAGCGGAGTGATCTAGCCATGGGCAGGTTGAAGCGGAGGTAAGACTTCGTGGAGGACCGAACCCACCAGGGTTGAAAACCTGGGGGATGACCTGTGGTTAGGGGTGAAAGGCCAATCAAACTCCGTGATAGCTGGTTCTCCCCGAAATGCATTTAGGTGCAGCGTCGTGTGTTTCTTGCCGGAGGTAGAGCACTGGATAGGCGATGGGCCCTACCGGGTTACTGACCTTAGCCAAACTCCGAATGCCGGTAAGTGAGAGCGCGGCAGTGAGACTGTGGGGGATAAGCTCCATGGTCGAGAGGGAAACAGCCCAGAGCATCGACTAAGGCCCCTAAGCGTACGCTAAGTGGGAAAGGATGTGGAGTCGCAGAGACAACCAGGAGGTTGGCTTAGAAGCAGCCACCCTTGAAAGAGTGCGTAATAGCTCACTGGTCTAGTGATTCCGCGCCGACAATGTAGCGGGGCTCAAGCGTACCGCCGAAGTCGTGTCATTGCAGCATGAAGCCCTAACGGGTGCTGTGATGGGTAGGGGAGCGTCGTGTGCCGGGTGAAGCTGCGCCGGAAGGCAGTGGTGGACGGTTCACGAGTGAGAATGCAGGCATGAGTAGCGATTCACACGTGGGAAACGTGTGCGCCGATTGACTAAGGGTTCCTGGGTCAAGCTGATCTGCCCAGGGTAAGTCGGGACCTAAGGCGAGGCCGACAGGCGTAGTCGATGGATAACCGGTTGATATTCCGGTACCCGCTGTGAAGCGTCAGACATCGAACCAGGCGATGCTAAGTCCGTGAAGCCGTCCCGGAGCCTTCGGGCAAAGGGAAGTGGTGGAGCCGACGAACCAGACTTGCAGTAGGTGAGTGATGGGGTGACGCAGGAAGGTAGTCCAGCCCGGGCGGTGGTTGTCCCGGGGTAAGGGTGTAGGCCGTGCGGTAGGCAAATCCGTCGCACATTAAGGCTGAGACCTGATGCCGAGCCGATTGTGGTGAAGTGGATGATCCTATGCTGTCGAGAAAAGCCTCTAGCGAGTTTCATGGCGGCCCGTACCCTAAACCGACTCAGGTGGTCTGGTAGAGAATACCGAGGCGTTCGGGTGAACTATGGTTAAGGAACTCGGCAAAATGCCCCCGTAACTTCGGGAGAAGGGGGGCCATCACTGGTGATCCGATTTACTCGGTGAGCTGGGGGTGGCCGCAGAGACCAGCGAGAAGCGACTGTTTACTAAAAACACAGGTCCGTGCGAAGCCGTAAGGCGATGTATACGGACTGACGCCTGCCCGGTGCTGGAACGTTAAGGGGACCGGTTAGTCACATTTCGGTGTGGCGAAGCTGAGAACTTAAGCGCCAGTAAACGGCGGTGGTAACTATAACCATCCTAAGGTAGCGAAATTCCTTGTCGGGTAAGTTCCGACCTGCACGAATGGCGTAACGACTTCTCGACTGTCTCAACCATAGGCCCGGTGAAATTGCACTACGAGTAAAGATGCTCGTTTCGCGCAGCAGGACGGAAAGACCCCGGGACCTTTACTACAGTTTGATATTGGTGTTCGGTTCGGCTTGTGTAGGATAGCTGGGAGACTGTGAAGCTTGTACGCCAGTACAGGTGGAGTCGTCGTTGAAATACCAGTCTGGTCGTGCTGGATGTCTAACCTGGGTCCGTGATCCGGATCAGGGACAGTGTCTGATGGGTAGTTTAACTGGGGCGGTTGCCTCCTAAAGGGTAACGGAGGCGCCCAAAGGTTCCCTCAGCCTGGTTGGTAATCAGGTGTTGAGTGTAAGTGCACAAGGGAGCTTGACTGTGAGACCGACGGGTCGAGCAGGGACGAAAGTCGGGACTAGTGATCCGGCGGTGGCTTGTGGAAGCGCCGTCGCTCAACGGATAAAAGGTACCCCGGGGATAACAGGCTGATCTTCCCCAAGAGTCCATATCGACGGGATGGTTTGGCACCTCGATGTCGGCTCGTCGCATCCTGGGGCTGGAGTCGGTCCCAAGGGTTGGGCTGTTCGCCCATTAAAGCGGTACGCGAGCTGGGTTTAGAACGTCGTGAGACAGTTCGGTCCCTATCCGCTGTGCGCGTAGGAATATTGAGAAGGGCTGTCCCTAGTACGAGAGGACCGGGACGGACGAACCTCTGGTGTGCCAGTTGTTCTGCCAAGGGCATGGCTGGTTGGCTACGTTCGGGAGGGATAACCGCTGAAAGCATCTAAGCGGGAAGCCTGCTTCGAGATGAGTGTTCCCACCTCCTTGAGAGGGTAAGGCTCCCAGTAGACGACTGGGTTGATAGGCCGGATGTGGAAGCCTGGTAACGGGTGAAGCTGACTGGTACTAATAGGCCGAGGGCTTGTCCTCAGTTGCTCGCGTCCACTGTGTTGGTTCTGAAACCACGAACAACCCCGTATGGCCACA
>NZ_LIRL01000849.1 GCF_001419795.1 Streptomyces niveiscabiei | reverse complement strand
GTCTGTCGACGACCTCGGCCGGGCTGCCGCAGATCGCGGGACCGTTCTCGCCGATGTAGGTGTCGAAGTCCGGCGGGGTGGTGGTGTGCGTGGTGCCGGGCTTGCGGACGGTCAGGTAGTTGTTCATGTAGGAGGCCCACAGGGTGCGGGCCCGCTGGGAGGACTTCGCCACGAAGACGTGGCTGGCGGCGCCGAGCCGGCCGGGCGGGTCCGTACGGCCGCTCTCCCGCCACAGCGTGCGGTAGGCGTCGAAGACCGGTACGAACGTGCCCGGTTCGCGCGCGGTCGTGCCGACGACCAGCGGCAGCCCGTGCTCCACGGCGAGCTGGACGGACTCCGAGCCGACGCCGCCGCTGATCCACAGGGGTGGCCTGGGCTGCACCGGGCGCGGCTGGACGGTCACGTCGTTCAGCGGCGGCCTGAACTCGCCCTGCCAGGTGACGTGTTCCTCGGTCCACAGCCGGATCAGCAGCTCGGTGTTCTCGCGTTTGCGGGCCGCCTTCGACTCGGGCGCCTGGCCGAACACGGCGTACGGGTCGGGGAAGAAGGAGGCGCCCGCGATGAGTTCGAGCCGACCGCCGGACAGCAGGTCGACCAGGGCGTAGTCCTCGGCGACGAGGACGGGGTCGCGGTTGGCGACGAGCGTCGTCCCCGTGGCGAGGCGGATCGTCGAGGTGTGCTCGGCGATCGCGGCGAGCACGAGCGCGGGCGAGGGGATGACGTCCCGTTCGCCGAAGTGGTGTTCGCCGACGGTGTACCAGGCGAACCCGGCGCGTTCCGCCTCGGCCGCGGCCCGCACCACGTCCCGCAGCCGCTGCTGCTGGGTGAGGACCTGTCCGGTGAGGGGGTCGGGCAGGAGGCTGCCGAAGGTGATGAGACCTAGCTCCATGGAGTGTCCTTCGTGGTGCCGCTGCCGGGCACGGCGGCCAGCAGCTCCCGGGTGTAGGGGTGTCGCGGTGACCGCAGCAGTTCGTCCGCGGGACCGCTCTCCACGATCCGGCCGTCGCGCATCACCGCGATCCGGTCGCTGACCTGTGCGACGACAGCCAGGTCGTGGGAGATGAACAGGTAGCTCAGACCGTGCCGTTCCTGGAGGCCGGCCAGCAGGTCCAGGATGCGGGCCTGGACGGTGACGTCGAGCGCGGAGACGGGTTCGTCGCAGACGAGGAGTTCAGGACCGAGGGCGAGCGCCCGCGCGATGGCGACACGCTGCCGCTGCCCCCCGGAGAGTTCGGCGGCCTTACGCCGCTCCGTCCCGGCCGGCAGCGCGACGTCGTCGAGCAGCCGCCGCACCGTGCCGGCCCACTGCGCCCGGTTCCCGATCCGATGGTTGCGCAACGGCTCGGTGACCAGTTCCCCCACCGTGAACCGGGGATTCAGCGAGGCATACGGATTCTGGTAGACGAGCTGAATCCGCCGGTGCAGGGCCCTGCGGGCGGCCCCTCGTACAGCGGTGACATCGACACCGTCCAGCAGCACCGCCCCGCTGTCGGCCCGCTCCAGCCCGAGGACCATCCGCGCGGTCGTCGACTTCCCCGAGCCGGACTCCCCGACGAGCCCGAGCGTCTCACCCCGCGCCAGCTCGAACCCGACACCGTCGACGGCGGTACGGGTACGACGCCGGGCCAGGAGGGAGCCTCGGACGGGGAAGGCTCGGGTGAGGCCGGTGACGCGCAGGAGGGGTGGGGGCGAGTCCTGGCGCGCGTCGGCGGACGCGGGGTCGACCGCGCGGGAGCGGCGGGGGGACCGGCCGATGAGAGCTGGTACGTCGCCGAGTTCCTCCCCCGGCGTGGCGGCAGCCGCACGGGAGCGACGCGGAGGCCGAGCCACGCATGGCGGCACGTCGCCGGACGCATCCACCGGCACGCTGCCGGACACGCCGGACGTGGCAGGCGGTGCGTCACCGGGCCCGTTCGCCGACCCGCCTGTCTCCGCCCCTGCCTGCGCGGAGCCGGTCGTGCCGGAACGGCGGCCGAGAGCCGGTGTATCGCCGGACCCGGCCGCCTTCACGGATGGGGAACCCGCCGTGCGGGACCAGCCGCGTGAAGCCCGCGCCGCGAGCGTCGGTGCGTCCGACAACAGGCCGCGCGTGTACGGGTGTTGGGGCTGCGTGAGCACCCGCTCCACCGGCCCCGTCTCCACCACACGCCCCTCGGACATCACCACGACGTGCTGCGCGCGGTCGGCCACCACCGCCAGGTCGTGCGTGATCAGGAGCATCGCCGTGTCGGTCGTGGTGACGAGTTTCTGGAGGTGGTCGAGGAGCCTGCGCTGGACCGTGACGTCCAGTGCCGAGGTGGGTTCGTCGGCGATCAGGAGGCGGGGGCGGGCTGCGGTGGCGATCGCGATCAGGACGCGCTGGCGCATGCCGCCGGAGAGTTCGTGGGGGTACTGGCGGGCGCGCCCTGCCGGGTCGGGGAGGCCCGCCTCGGCCAGCGACTCGACGGCCCGGCCCGGCGCGTCCCGGCGTGTGGCCAGGCCGTGCACCCGCAGTACCTCGGCGACCTGCGCGCCGACCGGCTTGACGGGGTCGAGGCTGACGCCGGGGTCCTGCGGGATCAGGCCGATCCGGCGTCCGCGCACCTCGCGCCAGGCCCGCTCGCCGAGCCCGGTCAGTTCCTCGTCCTGGAGCCGTACGGAGCCGCCCAGCACCGTTCCGCCGGCGGGCAGCAGCCCGATCAGCGCGTGCGCGGTGCTGCTCTTGCCCGACCCGGACTCCCCCACCAGGGCGGTGATCTGCCCGGCCCGCGCGCTCAGGTCGAGCCCGTCGACGGCGAGGTGCGTACCGCTCGCGGTGCGGTACCCGATCCGCAGCCCTTCGACGACCAGCAGCGGAGCGGCGACGGACGCCGGGTCCCGTACCGAACCCGCCACACGTGCGTCGATGTCCTCCACCGGCTCCGTCGGTTTCATCGGTGTCCCCCTTCTGACTCCAGCACCCGGGACAACCGGTTCGCCGCCAGCACGACCCCCGTCACCGTGAGACTCGGCAACGTGGTCAACCACCACGCCGTGGCCAGGTAGTTGCGCCCGTCGGCGACGAGCGCCCCCCATTCGGGCGCGGGCGGCGGCTCCCCGTACCCGAGGAACCCCAGGCTGGACACCGCGAGGACGACCAGCCCGAAGTCGAGGGCGGCGAGGGCCAGTACGGGCCCGACGGCCGCCGGCAGGATGTAGCGGGGCAGGACCCGCCACCACCGCCCCCCGCACAGGATCGCCGCCTCGACGTACGGCGCGGCCCGCACCCGCAGCACCTCGGCCCGCATCACGCGCGTGAACGCGGCGACACTGGTGACCCCGATCGCGACGGCGATCTGTCCGGTACCGACGCCGAGCGCGGTCACGAGGGTGAGAGACAGCAGCAGGGGCGGCACGGACATCATCACCTCGACGACGCGCATGACGACCGCGTCCGTGCGCCGCCCGAAGAACCCGGCGACGAGCCCGAGCACCACCCCTCCGCCGAGGGCGATGAGGACGGCGGCGACGGTGGCACGCAGCGAGAGAGCGGCGCCGTGCACGACACGGGCGTAGATGTCGCGGCCCAACTGGTCGGTGCCGAAGAGGTGTTGAGCGCTGGGCGGCTGGAACCGATCCGCCGGGACCCCGGTGAGGGCACTGCGGGACGTGAACCAGTCGGGTACGAGGGCCCAGCCGACGACGACCACGAGCACGAGGACGGAGAGGGTGGCGCCGGGAGAGCGCAGCGGCGTACCGAGTACGCGGCGTACGCGGCGCCACGGGAGCGCACCCTCCTGCTTCCGGTACGGCGTCGTCATGCCGTCACCAGCCGTCCCGTGGCCCGGATCCGTGGATCGAGCACCGGATACAGCAGGTCCACCCCCAGGTTCACCACCGCGAAGGCGAGCGCCGCGACCACCACGACCCCCTGCACCACCGGCAGGTCCTGCGCGGAGACGGCGGACTGTGTGATCCGCCCCATGCCGGGCCGCGAGAACACCGTCTCGACGACGACCGCGCCCCCGATGAGCGAACCGACGAGCATCCCGGCGACGGTCGCTGCGGGCACGGCCGCGTTGCGCAGCCCGTGGCCGAACAGGAGCCGCGCCCTGCCCGCCCCGGTGGCGCGGACGGTGTCGGCGTACGGCTCCTGGAGGGTCGTGTGGAGGCTCTTGCCGAGCACTTGGGCGACCAGCGCGGCGCCGGGGATGGCCAGGGTGCAGGCGGGCAGGACGACGCTGCCGGGGCCGCTGTCGCCGAGGGCGGGGAAGAGGTGCCAGCGGAAGGACAGGAGCTGGATGAGGACTAGGCCGACCCAGAAGGAGGGCAGGGAGACGGCGAACGAGGGGACGGAGCGCAGGAGTTGGCGCAGGAGAGGGCTGGCGGTGAGGTTCGCGGCGACGGCGAGGAGCGTGCCGGCGGTGAGGGCGAGGACCAGCGCGAGGGTGCCGACCTGGAGGGTCGGGGGGATCGCGTCGGCGATCATCCGGGCGACCGGCTGCCCGGTCTGGAGGGAGGAGCCGAGGTCGCCGTGGAGGGCGTCGGTGAGCGCGGACGCGTACTGCGCGAGGAGCGGGCGGTCGAAGCCGAGGTCGGCCCGCGCCCGGGCGATCTGTTCGGGGGTGAGTTCGGCGAAGCCGCCGCGTCCGCTGAGCATGAGGGCGACGGGGTCGCCGGGCAGCAGGCGCAGGGCGAAGAAGGTGAGGGTGAAGGCGGCCCAGACGACGAACACCGCGCGCAGTGTCCGGGTGGCCGCGTACCGGGCCGTGTGCACAGTCGCCGCCTCTCAGCCGAGCCAGGTGTCGTACAGGTCGAAGCGGTTGGAGGCGTCGAGGGTGAACCCCTTCACCTTGTCGGAGACGCCGTGGACCTGGGCGCCTTCGTAGAGCGGGACGGTGTCGGCGTGGTCGAGGAGCCGGCGCACGGCGTTCGTGACGGCGGTCTGCCGGGCGGCCGTGCCGGTGGCGGCGGCCTCCTGCTCCAGGTACGTGTCCAGCTCGCTCGGCGGGAGGTGCCAGAGGTTGGCGCTCTTGCTGTAGAAGATGGTGCGCAGGACGTCGGGGTCGGCGCGGCTGACCCCTACGGCGGTCAGGTCGAAGGCGCCCTTCTGCTGCTGTTCGACGTAGACGGCGGGGGCGACGGGCTTCAGCCTCACGTCGACGCCGATCTTCCGGAGCTGCTGCTGAACGGCCTCATTGGCGGGCGGCATGGGCGCGGGGACGAGCCAGGTGAGGGTAAGGGGCCTGCCGTCCTTCTCCCTGATGCCGTCCTCTCCCTTCGTCCAACCGGCGCTGTCCAGAAGGGATTCTGCGCCCTGGGGGTCGTAGCGGAGCTTGTCGGAGAAGTCGGCGTAGTAGGGGGTGGTCGAGGACAGCACGCTGGTCGCGGGCCGGTACGACTCGCTGAGGACGGAGTCGACGAGTCCTTGCCGGTCGATGCCCTTGAGAAGGGCGGCACGGACCTTCTGGTCGGCGAGGATGCCCCGGTGATTGAGGGAGAGGGGCGGTACGAGGCCGGGGGCGGGCGCGGACAGGACGCGGAAGCCGTTGCCCTTGAACTGGGCCTCGTCGGTGGGCTGGAGGGCCTTGGCGATGTCGACCTGCCCGGAGGAGAGGGCCCCTGTGCGGGCGCCGCTCTCGGGGACGAAGGTGAACTTCACCGCGTCGAGGCGGGCGGCGCCCTGATGCTTCGCGATGGACGAGGGCCACGCGTAGTCGGCCCGTTTCTTCAGGACGGCTTCCTGGTTGCTGGTGTAGTGGTCCAGGACGTACGGGCCCGACCCGGTGAACTCGCCCCGGCAGCGGTCGGCGGTGGACGCGGTGAACGTCGAGGGGGCCATGATGCCGAGGCCGACGGTCGAACTCGCCTGGAGGAACTGGGCGTTGGCCGTCCTGAACTTCACGGTGAAGGTGTGCGCGTCGGTGACGATGGTGCCCCGGTAGCCGATCAGATAGGCGGGGGCGCCGTTCGCGGGCAGCTTCACCAGGTTGTCGAACGTCGTCTTCACCGCCGTCGCATCGACGGGCGTGCCGTCGCTGAAGGTGGCATCGTCGCGCAGAACAAAGGTGAAAGCGCTGCCGTCCGGGCTCATGGTGAAGGACTTCGCCAACCAGGGCACGATCTTGCCGGTCTTCGGGTCCTGCGCGGTAAGGCTGTCGACGACTGACCGGGTGATGTCGATGGCACCGACCTGCGCGGTCTGCTGCGGATCGAGACACCCAGGATCGGCCTCGCTCCCCACGACCAGAGTCCCCCCATCACGCGGCGCACCCCCGGCACTCGTGCCGCCCGAGTCACCTCCGCCGCCCGAACACGCGGCGACGGGCAGGACGACCGCGAGCAGCGCACCCGCGAGACGGAGCCGGCGGCGCGGTCGGGGGCTTCTGGTGGACATCTCGGGAACCTCTCTCGGTGAGGAGCGGGATGGACTCTGTCATTCCTCGACGACCGCTTCACGGACGGCTGTTGCTCGGCGGGCGTCCGGCTTCCGACGGACGGCCGGCCGCCGACGGGCGACTCTCCGGACGACCGACTCCCGGAAGGCGCCTGCCGGACGGCCGGCCATCAGCCGCAGCCGTCCATCAGCGGACGACTTGCCGGGCGGCCAGCCTCCGGCGAGCGGCTCGCGGGCAGTCGGCCCGTCGGCGGTCGGCTCATGGGCGGTCACCCTTTGGCGACCGCCTCGCGGACCGCTGGCGCGATTTCCTCGGCCCAGCGGGCGAGGCCGGTCTGGCCTGAGGGGTCGCCGGAGGCGTAGTAGACGAACCCGGAGGCGCCGTGTTCGAGGACGGCTTCGGTCAGTTCGGTGATCCACTGGTCGACGGAGCCTCCGAGCCACCGGCCGGAGGTGTCGCGGGGCGTGTTGATGGGGGTGTCGGTGATCCGGGCCGGGAGGTTGAAGACGGTCACGATGTCGGCGGGATCGCGCCCGGCGGCCAGGGCGGCCTCGTCGACGATCGGCCGCGACGTGCGGTACCGCTCGCTGTGCCAGTCCGCCGCGTTCCCGGGAATCCAACCGTCGGCCGAACGCCCGGTTACTGCAAGGGACTTGGGGCCGACGGACCCTGTCCAGATCAGCGGTGCGGGAACCGGCGCGGGGTCTAGTCCGACGATCCGGCTGAACTCGCCGGACAGGGTGACGGGTCGCGTCCCACCGCCGGACAACTCCCGTACCAGCCCGACCGCTTCCTCCAGCGCACGCACGGCGGCGGCCGGCTCAAGACGTACGGCCCCGAAGCGCTCGATGTCGTCCCAGTAACCCCCCGCGCCGATCCCGAGCACGACCCGCCCCCCGGAGAGCGCGGACAGCGTCGACAGGGTGCGGGCCAGCAACGGCACGGGCCGCGTGGGCAGGTTGGTGACGGTCGTGACGCCGGTGATGTTCCGGGTCCGCCCGAGCAGCAGCCCGAGCGCCCCGTACGCCTCCAGCCGGTCCCCGTAGTACGG
Organism: Streptomyces niveiscabiei; assembly: GCF_001419795.1. Taxonomy (GTDB): domain Bacteria; phylum Actinomycetota; class Actinomycetes; order Streptomycetales; family Streptomycetaceae; genus Streptomyces; species Streptomyces niveiscabiei. The sequence goes on along the minus strand of NZ_LIRL01000849.1, from coordinate 7,361 downwards.
GTGGTCGGACAGCGCGAAGAAGTCGAGCCCTGCCCGGTCGGCGTACTCGACCCGCTGGACGACACCCGCCGCGTCGGCGACGGCGACCCCGGGTCCGACCCCGAACCACAGCTTGCGTGCGAGCCGTTCTGTCATGAGCTTCTTTCCTCGGTACGGAACATCGGGACGGAACATCGGGACGGCGTAAGGGAGTTGGAGACCTGGCGCCCGCTGGAAAAGATCAGGCCCGGACGGCCTCGACGACGCTGCAATGGCCGCCCGGCACGATCCGCGTGAGCTTCAGCCCCGCGTCGGCGAGCAGTGCCGCGAACTCGGCGGCGGTGCGCTGCTGTCCCCCGGCGACGACGAGCATGTCGAGGTCCATCAGCGAGACGGTCGGCGTGGGGCGCGGCCGGTCCGGCAGCACCGCCTCGACGAGCAGCACATGCCCGCCCTCGGCCAGCGCCTCCCGCGCGTTGACGAGAATCCGCCGGGACTGCTCGTCGTCCCAGTCGTGCAGGATGTTGGAGAAGATCACGGCATCGGCGCCACCCGGCACGGACTCGAAGAAGTCCCCGGCGACCAGTTCGGCCCGCTCCGCGACCCCGGCGTCCCGCAGCGGCTGCCCGGCGGAGGCGATGACCTCGGGGCGGTCGTAGAGGATCCCCCGGGCACCTGGCGCCGAGGCGAGGACGGCGGCGAGGAGCGCGCCCCGCCCGCCCCCCGCGTCGACGACCGTCCCGAACCGCCCGAAGTCGTACGCGGCGACGACGGGCGCGATGATCTGCCGGGACGCCTCGGTCATGGCCCGGTCGAAGACGCCGAGCACCTCGGGGTGGTCGTGGAGGTAGTCCCAGACGGATTTCCCGAGCACCTCGGGGAACGCGGTGTGCCCGGTGCGGACGGCGTCCGCGAGCCCGGCCCAGGCGTACCGCTCGGCGGGCAGGCCGGTCCAGATCGCGAAGTTGCGCAGGCTGGCCGGGCTGTCGGTGCGCAGGGTGTCGCCGAGCGGCGTCAGCTCGAAGACCTTGTCGTCGTGTTCGGTGAACAGGCCGATGTCGGCGCCGGCCCGCAGCAGCCGGTAGAGGCTGGGCGCGTGGGTGTCGGTCGCGGCGGCGATCTCGGCAAGCGCACGGGGTCCGTCGGCGAGCGTGTCGGCGACGCCGAGTTCGGCGGTCGCGCTGACCGCCTGGGCGAGCCAGCCGGCCGTGATGATCTGCAACACCTGTGCGGTCAGGGGGAGTTCGCTGGTGCCAGGGGGCATGACGGGGTTCCTCACTGGGCGGCGGGAGTGGCCGGTGGGGTCCGACCGGGACACACCGACAGGCCCGGATCAAGTCTGTTGGGGCCGGTCGGGCCGTACAAGACGCGTCGATGTCAGGTCTTTGCGCGGTACGTCAGATCTCTGTCAACTCGCGAGGTCAGTGGCCCGGCGCCCGGCCCGCGTGCCACACGAGGTCGAACACGAACCGCTGGATGCGCCAGCCGTCGGCGGTCCGGACGGCACCGGCCTCGTAGTGGCCGCCGATGGTGAAGTGCTCGGCGGGGGCGGCGGCCTGGCGGACGTGGACGGCGGTGAGGTGCGCGTGGATCGTGGCGCGGTCGCCGTCGAGGTCGATGGTGTAGTTGGTGGCGGTGTGGTGGGTGCGTTCGAAGGTGGTGCGGGCGAGTTCCTGGAACTCGGTGAGGCCGGCGGTCCCCTTGTACTCGCCCATGGGGAAGGTGAGGTGGACGTCGTCGGTGAAGACCTCGCCGAACCAGTCGTCGCGGTGGCGGTCGCGGTCGAGGTGGGTGACGTAGCGGTCGGCGAGGGCGGTGAGGTCGGCGCGGTCTCTCAAGGCGCCCACAAAGTCGTCGGTGCTCATGCCGGTGCTGCCTTTCGGTCGGAGGGCGCCCCGAACCACCGGTGCAGCGCGGCGCTGAGCCCCTCGGTGTCCGGCGTGTCCGAGGCCCAGGCGGCGTGTCCGTCGGGGCGGATCAGCAGGGTGTGCAGGCCGCGCAGGTCGTCGTCGGGGCCGTCGGCGGGCTTCGGGGTGGCGGTGGTGACGGTGACCCGGTCGTGCCAGGGTGCGGCTGCCGCCCGAAGGGCGGGGTCGTCGGCGAGGTCGAGGAGGACGCCGCGCGCGGGGTGCAGGAGTTCGGCGACCGTGGTCTCCCCCGCCGGTCCGGTCAGGACGCGGGGTGCGACGCGGCGGCCCGCGAGGGGGTGGCCGTCGCCGAGGTCGTAGCGCACGTCGAGACCGCTGACGGCCCCGGCCAGATGCCGTTTCACGTCGTCGTGCTCGATGAGTTCGGCGAACAGCGCGCGCAGCGGGTCGGACTCCCGCCCGCCGAGGAACACCGTGCCCTGCGCCCGGGTGTTGAGCAGCAGCCGGGCGCCGGCCGGGTGGCGTTCGGCGTGGTAGGTGTCGAGGAGATGGGCGCGCCCGGTGACCTCGGCGGCGAGCTTCCAGCCCAGGTTGAAGGCGTCCAGGATGCCGGTGCTCATGCCCTGGCCGCCGGCCGGGAGGTGGATGTGCGCGGCGTCCCCGGCGACCAGGACCCGGCCCTTGCGGTAGGTGGCCGCCTGCCGGGTGGCGTCGGTGAAGGAGCTGACCCACTCGGTGCCGGCGTCGGAGATGTCCTCGCCGGTGAGCCGGAGCCAGGCGTCCGCGACCTCGGCGAACGTCACGGGCGCCGCGTCCTCGCGGGGCGGTGCCCCGTCGGGGCAGACGATGATCCGGTCCACGGTGTCGGTGAGGGGTGCCGCCATCACCATGCCGTGGTCGAGGCGCTCCCCGAGCGGCCGGGGCCGCAGCGAACGGCCGACCACGTCCGCGAGGTACATCACGCGGGACGCGGGCGTGCCGGGAAACCCGATCCCGGCGGCCTCCCGCACCGCGCTGTGCCCGCCGTCGGCGCCGACGAGGTAGGCGGCGCGCACCTGGCGCGGCCCGGAGGGAGTCCGTACGGCGACCGACACGGACGCGTCGTCGGCCGTCAACTCCGTGAACTCCCACCCTCGTTGAATGACGGCACCGAGTTCCCCCGCCCACGCCTCCAGCACCGCTTCCGTACGCGACTGGGGTATCCCCCGCGCGCCGAAGTGCGCACCCGGCAGAACCGTGTAATCGAACCGCACCCCACCGAAGTGACCGACAGGACTGATCTCCGGAGACCCGAACCGCGGCAGCAACCCCCGCTGGTCGAACGCCTCCATGGCACGCGCCGTGAACCCCAACCCCCGTGACTGTCCGGTGGGTTGAGCCAGCCGCTCGACGACCGTCACCCGGGCCCCGCCCAGCCGCAGTTCAGCGGCGAGCATCAGCCCGGTCGGCCCCGCGCCGACGACGATGACGTCCGTGTCGCTCATGCCGGCGCGTCCGTCACGGACCGAGCAGACCGCGAGTGCGTCACCCGGTACGTGTTGGCCTGCCGCCCGGTGACGAGGGAACGCGCCCGCTCCCGCCCCGTACGGATGTCGGCGGGCCGCTGCTCCTCGGGCAGTGTGTGGAACGCGTCGTACGCCTCTTTCCCGTCCCACTGGGCGTAGTTGACGATGAACGTGCCGTCCACGCCACGGAAGTAGGTGTGCGAGCGGTAGCCGGGGACCGTCGTGATCCACTCGTCGGGCTTGGCGAGGGTCTCCAGGAGGTCCTTCTGGTCCTCGGGCCGGGTGTCGAGGACGATGACCACGGTGTAGTCGTCGCGTTCCGGGGAGATCTCGATGCCGTCGCCGAGCGCGGGGTGGTGCTGGGTGAAGGCGAGTTCGGTCTTCAACAGGCGTACGGTGCGGGCGAGTTTGTGGAAGAGCGGCACCGTCTTCTGCTGGAACTTCTGTCCCTCGTAGCGGGCCTGGAGGTCGGCGGCGCTGCGCCACTGGATGTAGTTGACGGTTCCCGGTTCGTCCACGCCGGAGTGGAGGGTGGAGGAGATCCAGCCGGGGTAGTCGGCGTGGTCGATGATGTCGCGCATCGCGTCGAGGACGTCGTCCTGGAGGGGTCGGGTGTCCGTCTCGAAGAGGTTGAAGACGGTCAGGTAGCCGTCGTCGGGTCGGATCAGCGGCATGGTCAGGGTTCCTTTCGGGCGGGTCCGAACCAGCGGTCGTACACCTCGGGCGGCGGCGCCTGGTCCGGGTCCTGCCACACGACGTGGCCGTCGGGCCGCAACAAGGTCCAGGTCTCGGCGTGCGCGTGGGGGAGGTCGCGGTCCAAAGGGGCGCCGGGTCCGAGGAGCAGTCCCCGGCCGGGGTGCGTCAGGTGCGGGAGGTGTACGCCGGTGTCCAGGCCGCCGACCGTCGCGGCGAGGTGGGCGCGGACCGGTTCGTGGGCGAGCAGTTCGGTGAGCAGCGCGCGGACCGGGTCGACCTCGGGGCCGCCGAACAGCAGCGTCGCCTGCGCCTCGATCGTGGCCAGGGTGCGCGCGCCGGCCGGGTGGCGTTCGGCGTGGTAGGTGTCGAGGACGTGGGCGCGGCCGGTGACCTCGGCGGCGAGCTTCCAGCCCAGGTTGAAGGCGTCGGCGAGGCCGAGGTTGAGGGCCTGTCCGCCGATGGGCGGCTGCCGGTGCGCGGCGTCCCCGGCGAACAGGACGCGGCCGTGCCGGTAGTGGGTGAGCTGGCGGGTGGTGTCGTCGAAGGCGTTCACCCACAAGGGGGTTCCGCCGCTGATGTCCTCGCCGGTGACCCGCTTCCAGGCGCGCACGATCTCGTCGTAGGCGGGAGCGCCGGTCCGTACGGGGACGGGTGCGCCGTGCTCGTGCACCATCACCCGGGTCACCCCGTCCGCGCGGCGCGCGGCGATGGCCAGCCCGTCCGGGAGGCGTTCGAAGCGCCGGTCGGGTACGTCGATGCCGTCGACGTCGGCCCGCAGCAGCTCGCGGCGTGCGTCGTGGCCGGGGAAGTCGGCGCCGAGGAGCCCGCGTACGGTGCTGTCCTGGCCGTCGCAGGCGACGAGGTGGGCGGCGCGCAGGACGCCGCTGTCGGCCTCGACCTCGACGTACTCGCCCGTGTCGGTGACCGCCCGTACCTCGTGGCCGCGCCGGACGTCGGCGCCCAGGCCCTGCGCCCACCGGCCCAGGAGGCGTTCGGTGTCGTACTGCGGGAGCTTCCACAGGCCGGGCCTGCTGCCGGGGAGCGTCAGGTCGAGGGGGAGGCCGGCGAAGTGGCCGCGCGGGTCGCTCGCCGGGCTGTCGGCGCCGTCCCACAGGCCCCGGCTGTCGAAGATCTCCATGGTGCGGGCGTGCAGGGTGGAGGCGCGGGACTCGGTGGTGGGGGCTGCCAGGCGTTCCAGGACGACGACCCGTGCGCCGCCGAGGCGCAGTTCCCCGGCGAGCAGCAGGCCGACGGGGCCCGCGCCGACGACGATGACGTCCGTGTCGGGTGCGGTCATGACCGTTTCTCGGCGTACGCCTTGGCGTGGCCGAGGGTGGCGAGGCTGTTGGTGGACAGGGCGGTGTGGACGTAGGAGCGGGCGTCGTCGACGGTCGCCTCGGCGCCGAGGACGGCGGCGATGTTCGCGGTGTTGAGGGTGACGGTGTGCTGGGAGGAGGCGACCGTGCCGTCCGACGTCTCCTCGAACGTCCACACCCCGGTGTGCAGGGTCATCAGCGCGGGCAGGGTGACCTGCTTGTAGGCGATGCGGTGGTGGGGGAAGGTCACGCGGTACGACTTGGTGGTGTGCGTGGAGCCGTCCTTGGCGCGGGTGTCCATCTCCAGGGTCTGGAGGCCGGGGGTGTCCTCGGTGAGGCGTACGGACGCGACGTGCGGGAGGCGTTCGGCCCACAGCCCGGCCTCGTCGATGAACGCGTAGAGGTCCTTGGCGCGGCCGGTGGCGGTGACGCTGTCGGTGAAGGAGAAGGTGAGGTCGGCGGCGGCGTGCGCGGCCTCGACGTTGGTGCGCAGGGCGGCGAGTTCGGAGCGGCTGTTGCGGTCCACGGCCTCGTCGATCCAGGCGAGTCCGGCCGGGTCGTCGCCGACCGCGCGGTAGTCGTGGGTGAGGCGGACCCGCGCGTGCCCGGCGTCGAGGGGTTCGATGATCCAGGCGCCGCCCATCGCGGCGACCGGCGGGGCGCTGACCTCCTGGCGGAACGTGATCCGCCGTGCGTGCGGATCCAGGGTGCGGCGGGAGGTCCAGTTCTTCGCCTCGCCGTTCGCCGTGGCCCAGATCCGGATCCGTTCCTCGCCGCCGCCGTGCTCGACCTGGTCGACGTGGATCGTGGGCGGGAAGATCCGGGGCCAGTTCTCCACCTCGGCGATGAGGCGGTAGACGGCCTCGGCGGGCGCTGCGACGGTGATCTCGTGCTCGACCTCACGGGTCGTCATGGTCGTGACTCCTCGGGGTGGGTGGGTCAGAAGTTGCCGAGTCCGCCGCAGACGTTGAGGGCCTGGGCCGTGATCGAGGCGGCCGTGTCGGAGGCGAGGTAGCCGACCAGACCCGCGACCTCGTCGGGGGTGGAGTAGCGGCCGAGGGGGATCTTCGCCTGGAACTTCTCCAGGATCGCGTCCTCGGTGGTGTCGTAGGCGGCGGCGTACCCCTGGCGCACCCGCTGCGCCATCGGCGTCTCGACGTACCCGGGGCACACGGCGTTGACGGTGATCCCGGTCGGCGCCAGTTCGTTGCCGAGGGCCTTGGTGAAGCCGACGACGCCGTGCTTGGACGCCGAGTACGGCGCTCCCAGGACCACGCCCTGCTTGCCTGCCGTGGAGGCGATGTTGATGATGCGGCCCCGGTCCTTGTGGCGCAGCCCGCCGGCCGTGAGGACCTCGCGGGTCAGGCGGAAGACGCTGGTCAGGTTGGTCTCGATGACGTCCTCCCACAGTTCGTCGGGGAGGTCGGCGGTGACGCCGCCGCCGGAGCGGCCCGCGTTGTTGACGAGGACGTCGATCGTGCCGAACCGCTCGACGGCGGCGCGCACGAAGTGCCGTACGGCTTCGGGGTCGCGGACGTCGACGGTCGTGCCGTCCACGTCGAGGCCCTCGGCGAGGAGTTCCTTGACGGTGGTCTCGACGTGGTCGGCGTCGCGGGCGCCGATGAACACGCGGTGCCCCTGTCCGGCGAGGAGCCGGGCGACGGCGAGGCCGATGNNTCATCGGGTCCTCCCGGGCGAGACGGTCAGCAGGTCGTTGACGACGCCGATGAGGGCGCGCGGGGTCAGCGTGTCGGTGAGGACGTCGTCGTCCAGGGTGATGCCGTACGCGCGCTCGATCCGGCCGCCGGTCTCCAGGAGGGCCAGCGACTCGTAGCCCAGCGCGGTGAAGTCGGTGTCGAGGACGTCGCCGTCGAGGTCCACGCCTTCTTCGGCGCCGGCGGCTTCGAGGAGGATGCGTTTGAGGTCGGCGAGGGTGAACTTGTCGGCGGACAAGGGGAGTTCCTTTCGGGTGGGGGGACTTTCAGGGGCTTTCGGGG
>NZ_LIRL01000848.1 GCF_001419795.1 Streptomyces niveiscabiei | reverse complement strand
CGGCGGGGTCGAGGACGACCAGGCCGCGGGCCGCGCCGACGAGGGCCGCGCCCGCGCGCAGGAGCTCGTCGAGGGCCTCGGGCAGCGTGTCCGTACGGGAGACACGTTCCGTGAGTTCGTGGAGCGTCGTGAGGTCCGAGACCCAGCCGGCGAGCCGGTCCTGGAGGGCGGTGCCCGGTGCCGGTGCGCAGGTGGGGGCGGCGGAGGGCAGCGGGACGGCCGCTGCGGGCGGGCCCGCGGACACGGGCGCGGCAGTGTGGGCGGGTGCGGGAACCGTGGAATCGATTCCGGCCACTTTCGGTGGGTGAGGGGCGTTCATGGCGTCCGGCTCTCGGACCGGTGCGTTTTGCTCAAAAGCATCGCAAACCCCCATGTCATTCTGCTCATTCTGCACCGCCGGCAGTGTCTCCACATCTACACGCACTCGTGATGGGATGTCCAGCATTGTCCTATCGGGATTCCCGGTGTCCGTGAGGTGCTCATGAACGGAGAGTGAGTCTTGGACAGAATTGCAAAGTTGGCTTAAAACCGCCTCGGGTTCCGGGCGATTGAGGTCGACTGGCCTTGTTCCACAGAGCGTCACACCGGTCGTGATGGGTACGTACTCGGTAGGGATTCAGGGGTGGCGCCAGCCGCCCGGAACCTGGTGACCGACCCGGGCGTCATAGCCATCGACGACCGAGCCCCATCCTCCGTGGCGGAGGCGGAGAGAAATACGCGGGACGGCAAAACGCCAGACTTCGCCACCCCCCGCCATGCCCAGGCTTTTGCGCGACGCAGTTCAGGGGTTCCTCTTGCTCGGTGCAAGGGTGTGATGCGCCAACAGGTATGCACAGTGAAGTGATCGACACATGGTGTGATGTGGCCCACGGTGTTGCCAGCGGTGCAACGGAAAGGAACGAGCGCTCATGCGCGAGATCCTCGGAAGGCGACGCAGGCTTCTGTCCCAACGCGGCGACGGGATGCCTGAGTTGATCGAAGCGGCACTGACCTGCGCGACGCAGTGGCAGTGGCCGGTGCTCCCCGGCGCGCCGGCCGACCCCGAGGCCCGGTCCCGGTGCACCTGCCCCGACCCGGCCTGCGCGATGCCCGGCGCGCACCCCTTCGACCCGGGCCTCCTCGCGGCGACCACCGACGACCGGATGGTCCGCTGGTGGTGGACGAACCGCCCCACCGCGCCGATCGTCCTGGCGACCGGCGGCAGCGCGCCCTGCGCGATCAGCCTCCCCGCGCGCGCGGCGGCCCAGGCCCTCGCCGAACTCGACGCGAGGGGCATGCGCCTCGGCCCCGTCGTCGCCGCGCCCGCGCGCTGGGCGATCCTCGTCAAGCCGTACTCCATGGAACAGCTCGGCGAACTCCTGTACGCGAAGGACTACGTCCCCGGCTCGCTCCGCTTCCACGGCGAGGGCGGCTACCTCGCCCTGCCGCCCTCCCTCTCCGGCCAGGGAGACATCCGCTGGGAGCGCGCCCCGCTGCCCGGCTCGGCCACGCCCTGGGTGCCCGACGTGGAGGCCGTGGTCGACACGGTCGTCGACGTCCTCACTCGTACGGGTGTGAGCGCCCCCGAGTTGTAGGGCCGCCCGGCGCGGAACGGGCCGTACGCGCGCGCGTGCTCGTTATCTTCCGCCTATGAACCTTCGCCTCCTCGCCCTCGGCGCCACCGCCCTGTGCGCCGTCGCGCTCCCTCTGACCCTCGCGTCGGCGGGCCCGGTGGGTGAGGAGGGGAACGTGCTCGACGACGCCGTACGGACGGTCGTCCCGCCGCACGAGCCGCGCCCCTACGACGATCCCAAGCCCGCCGCGTCCCCCGCGCCCGCGCGGCTGCTCGGGCTCGGGATCGCCACCGCCGCGCGCTGCGGCCCCGAACTCTCCTCGCCGGACGGCGTGGAGGCGCAGACGTGCGTCCTGACGCAGGGCGAGGACACCTGGGCGCGCACCTACTACCGCAACGGCACCGGGCGCGCCCTGGAGGCCGTCCTGAGCCTTCTGGGGCCCGACGGGCGGACGGTGCAGCTGCGGTGCGCGGTCGGCGCCGGGGACGAGCCCGCGAGCTGCGAGACGCCGCGCGAGCGGACGCGGGGGGAACTCGACGGCTACAGCGCGGTGTCGGAGTTCGCGCGGCGCGGCGACGGGCCGCTGCTGCTGCGCTCGGGGAGCAACTCCGCACCGGACACGGGGAGTTGACGTACCGCGCCGGACTGTGAAGCGGCGCGGGGCATGAAAAGACCCGGTTGCTGGCGACGGGGGATGCACCAGCAACCGGGCTACTCGAACCGTAACAAGAGATCGGCTCCAAGCAAATTCGATCTCCCGTTTTCTTTCCGGTTCCGGAGGCTTTCCGGACAACCGCTGAGCGGCGGTTTCCGGTACCGACCGGCCTTACGGGGCACGGGAGTTGTGAGCGGAGTCACCCGCCCGGGCGAGCCCCGCCTCAGCTCAGGGTGACCTGGCGGTTCGTCAGGCCCCCGCGCGCGCGGCGCTCGTCCGCCGTCAGCGGGGCGTCCGTGGCCAGGGCCGTCGCGAGGCGCTCGGCGAACTCGGCGGCGGGCTTCTCGACGTCCTCCGCGCGGACCTCGCTCGGCAGGTCCCAGACCGGCACGGTCAGGCCGTGCGCCCGGAAGGAACCGACCAGCCGGGTGCCCTCGCCGAGACCGGCGGCACCGGCCGCGTGCAGGCGCGCGAGAGCGTCCAGAAGACGCTCCTCCGGGTGCGGCATGACCCAGCGCAGGTGGTTCTTCTCCGGGGTCTCGCACCAGTACGCGGCGTCCACGCCCGTCAGCTTGACCGTCGGGATCACGGCCTCGTTCGCGCGCTCCAGGGACGCCGTCACGTCCGTGGTCGCGTTCTCCGTGTCCGGCACCCAGAAGTCGAAGCCGGTGTGCACAACTGGCTCGAACCCGCCTTCGGGATCCAGCAGATCCTGGAGCCGCGGACCGTCCGCGGGCGTACGGCGGCCCTGGACCGGCGTCCCCGGCTCGGCCTCCAGCGCGCGCAGGAGGTTGTCGGCGAGGTCCCGGCTGACGTCACCGGAGGCGGTGTCGTTCTGGAGGCCCAGCAGCACCGACCCGTCGTCGCGCCGCAGCGCCGGCCAGGCCATCGGCAGCACGGTGGCGAGCGTCACGGACGGCACGCCCTCCGGCAGCCCGCCCTTGAGCGTCAGCCCGGCGGTGGCCGCGGGCACCAGCTCCCGCAGCGCGACCCAGTCGCACTCCCCCGCGAGCCCCTCGAACGGCCGCTGCACCAACTCGGTGACCGCCTGCGCCGCCGCCCGGCCGTGACACGCCTTGTACCGTCGGCCGCTCTTGCAGGGACACGGCTCCCGCGCCCCAACGACCGGGATCTCCCCGTCGGTCACCTGAGGCCCCTGGGCCTTGGTCTGGGGTCGCTTCTTGGCCATCGACTGTCTCCCGGGTACGGCTGGTCTGGTACGCCGGGAGCCTAGTCGAGATCGTCGAAGTCCAGCCCTGACAGCGAGGGCGTCACCCCGTCGGCGAAGTCCGTGCGCGCGTCCGTGCGCGCGTCCGGGTCGTGGACGTCGTTGTGGACGACCACCCAGACCGTGACCTCGCCGTGGATGTCGTCGCGCACCCCCCAGTCGTGCGCGAGCGCGGAGATGATGTTCAGCCCCCGGCCGCCGTGCGCGGTGACGGACGGGTGGGCCGGGGAGGGGCGGGTCGGGCCGCCGCCGTCCGTGACCTCGACGACCAGCCGCCCGCGCGCGTCCACGCGCCAGGCCGCGCGTACGTCGCCGTCGCCCGCGAGCGCGTCACCCAGCGGCCGTCCGTGCTTGCACGCGTTGCTGAGCAGTTCCGACAGGATCAGTACGGCGTCGTCGATGACCGCCTCGGAGACCCCGCCGCCGCGCAGCTGGTCCCGCATACGGTGTCGCGCCGCGCCCACGCCCGCAGGACCGTGGGCCACGGCCATGCTCGACGACGTGGGCACCTCTTGTGCCACCACCAACGCCACCCCCGAGACCTCCTTCGCCCCACGCCACCGAGTGGATGCCCCCTTGGCCTGTACCGGAAACCGGTGGATGTCCGTCCGCTGACGCATTCTTCACACCGGTACACGCACCGAACGCGCCGGTGCACACCCCGTGACGATCACGGCGTCCCTCGGCGTCCTTCGGTGGCCCTTCGGCGTTCTTACGGCGTCCTGAGGTGCCGCAGCACCGCCCCGGGCCGGTTCGTGATGATCGCGTCGACCCCCAGGCGTACACACAGGTCGACGTCCGCCTCCTCGTTCACCGTCCACACGTGCACCTGGTGCCCCGCCCGCTTCAGCCGCTCCACGTACGCGGGGTGACTGCGCACGATCCGCATCGACGGCCCCGCGATCCCCACGCCCACCGGCAGCCGCCCGTCGCGCAGCCGGGGCGACACGAACTGCATCAGGTACACGGTCGGCAGCGTCGGCGACACCGCGCGCACGCGGTGCAGCGACCGCGCCGAGAAACTCATGATCCGTACGGCGGACTCGGCGGGATCGCCGGGCGCGTCGAGACCGAACCGCTTCAGCAGCGCGAGCAGCCGCTCCTCCACCTGTCCGGCCCAACGCGTCGGGTGCTTCGTCTCGATCGCGAGCTCCACGGGCCGGCCCGCGTCCGCGACGAGTTCCAGGAGCCGCTCCAGCGTCAGCACGGACGTGTGCTCGCGGTCCTCGGGGCGGAACTCCCAGTCGGGCTCCTCCTCGTCCCCCACGCGCGCGCGGGCGGCCCGTTTCGTCTTCCAGGAGCCGAAGTCGAGCGCGTTCAGCTCGGCCAGCTCCAGCGCGGACACCGCCCCGCGCCCGTTGGACGTCCGGTTGACGCGCCGGTCGTGCACACAGACGAGGTGTCCGTCCGCGGTCAGCCGTACGTCGCACTCGAGCGCGTCCGCGCCGTCCTCGATGGCCTTGCGGTACGCGGCGAGGGTGTGCTCCGGGGCTTCCTCGGAGGCGCCTCGGTGGGCGACGACCTGGATGTGGTGCTGCCGTGCGTGGGTCACCGCGCCATGGTCCCATCGGCGGGGGGTACCCGAGATCCGGGACGTGCGTCTGAGAACCGTCTGAGATGTTCTGTGCGGGCGTCCCGGTATGTCCGCCATATCATCTGATATCTCGCATAAGGGACGCCCGCACAGAACATC
>NZ_LIRL01000847.1 GCF_001419795.1 Streptomyces niveiscabiei | reverse complement strand
ACAAGGGCACGTGGGGCTGGGCGGCGTGGGACTACTTCAGGGACTGACGACGAAGTGACGACCGAAAGGGCCGGGACCCATCTCCCGGCCTTCCCTCATTTCACCGCTTCCCAGAGCCGGTCGGCAGCGGTCCCGACCACCAGCACGGCCACAGCCGCGACGTACCAGGGCAGGCCGAGGGCCGCGCAGGGCGCGATCGCCGCGACAAGCGCGATCAGGTTCAGCCACCAGGGCGTACGTACGGGCATCGAAGGTCGTCCCACAGGTTCTCCGGCCCGGTAGTCTGGGTTTCACCAGGTCAGACGCTGGCCGTCCGGCCCGACACGCAACGACATCCGGTCGGCGGGCGGGCATCCGTCCGTCCTCCACTGTGTGACGCGCTCGGTGATCTGGTCCCACAAGTGTGCCGGACCGCCCTGGCGCACGGTCCATTGCCCGTCCACCTGGAAAACCACCGCCCATGCCCCGTCCCGCACATCGATCACGATGTGTTCCGTCCGCGCGTTCCGGTCCAGAGTGAACCGCTGTGCGCGCGGTGCGGCGAACTGCGCGACGAAGCGGGCCGTCCAGTCGTCCAGCACGTTCGCGCCCAGTTCTGCGGGTACGGCGTCGCCCTCGTCGAGGTTCGGCAGAATGCCCGGCGGAGGCGGGAGGTGGGGGCGGGCCAGCATGAACGAGACCTGTCCGCCGAGTACGGGTCCGCTCGCCGTGCCGTCGTCGGCGACGGTGAGCCGGACAAGTTCGGATGCCTGCATCCAGCCACCGACGGTGACCAGGATCTCGCCGCCGGGCCGGACCCGGGTGAGCCAGTCGGCCGGCACGGTGTGCACGCCGCATGTGGCGATCACCCTGTCGTACGGGCCTCCTTCCCAGTGACCCGCAAGCCCGTCGCCGACGATACGGACCGGCCAGTACCCGGCTCCCGCGAGTGCCGTTCCCGCACGTGCGGACACCTCCGCGTCGACTTCGACCGTGGTCACACCGTCCTCACCGACGACATGACAGAGCAGCGCGGTCGAGTAGCCCGTTCCCGTACCGATCTCCAGGACTCGCATCCCCTCGGTCACCCGTAGCTCTTCGAGCATCCGCACGACGAGACTCGGCAGTGTGGACGACGACGAGGGGACCCCCGCGATGCGTCCTTCGACCTGGTCGGGAAAGACGGCTCCAGCCACCTGGGTCACCAGGGTGTCGTCCTCGTAGACCCTCGTGAGTCGCTCGGCCGAATGCCCGGACACCGGCCGGTACCAGCCGCCTCCCTCGTACTCGAACCAGCCGTGCGAGAGGAACGCTTCGCGGGGCACGGACAGGACTGCCGCCTCCCACTCCGGACCGTGCAGGGCACCGGACTCGATCAGGCGCCGCGCCAGGTCGGCTCGTAGGGCCTCAGACACGTCGGACTCCGTTCTCCAGCAGATCCGCGATCGCTTCCGTGATCGGCAGTCCGGCCGCGTCTTCGAGCCATGCCCACTGGCCATTGGGGTTGCACTCCAGGAACCACCAGGTTCCGTCCCCGGTCACGGCGAAGTCGAAGGCACCGAAGTTCAGCCCGAACTCGTCGAGGAACCGCATCATCGCCCCCCGCACCTCTTCCGGGCAGGTCACCGGCTCGTAGGCCAGACTCCGGTACTCCGCCCGCCAGTCCACGACTCCGGGCGGCGCCGTGATCCGGGCACTGAGCACCTGTTCCCCGACGACCACCGCGCGCACGTCCGCCACCTTGGGCACCCGGGCTTGGAACAGATGCGCGCTGTGGCCGACCGCTCCGTCGATCTCATCCACCTCGACCGGAGCGGCCCAGATCCCCGCCGGCTCGCCCTCGATCTCGTACACGCCCGCGTGCAGCGGCTTGTAGATCGTCGGCCGCTCGGCACAGAACTCCTTCGCTGTCGCCGGGTCGTTCGTGATCAGAGTGGCCGGAACGAAGAGCCCCTCGCGGGCCGCCGCGACCAGTTGCGCGGGCTTGTACTCAGCCCGCGCGATGGCCTGAGGGTGACTCAGGTACAGGCACCCCGGCAGCGCGCCCAGCACACCTCCCAGACCACGCCGGTTCTCCTGCGCCGCGAACCGGTGCGCCTGTCCCTCCGCGTCCGTCGGGTAAGGGTTTGGACGGCGGTGGTACAAGGCGCGTACGGAGGACAGGTCGGCCGTCCGATCCCCGACCGCCAGCCGTCCGTTCCACCCGCTCCCCCCGGCACGAGCGGCGAGAACCACCGCCGCCGGGAAGTCCTCCCCCGGATCGAACCGGAGCACAGGGACTCTGCGCCGGTTCAACTCGGTGACGACCAGATCAGCCGTCGCATCCTCATCCCGCGTACAGACCAGCACCGAACGACCGTCCACAGCACCGCTCCCTAGTCCTGCGTCGCGTCATGCCCGGAGTCGGAATCCACCTTGCCGTCCTTGCCCACCTGCGTGGGCGGATAGGTGTTCACCGACGTGCCGTGCTTGCCGAGTTCGGCCGGCATCATCACCCCGTCCTCGCCGATCCAGCGGCCGGTCTGGGTGACGGGGTCGATACCCGCGTACCGCCAGGGCGAAGGCGACCCGTTGCGCAACGGGGTCATACGACGCAGGCCCCACGGCAGCACCGTCCTGGCCAGAAGCCGGCCGGAGCGAACGGACATGGCGCACTCCCTTCCTCGTACGCTCACTATCGGGTGAAGACCGGAGCCGACCCGATCCCCGCTCGGTAATCTCACGATGGGATGGCTTTCGATCCTTCTCGCGATACCGGGGGAACCGCTCCATGACGACACTGCTCGGGCCGATCCGGTTACCGGACTGGGCTTGGGAACGCGCCGAAGTCCGACAGGCTCTGCGTGCCCGCGACATGAGGGCGGTCTTCCGATACGTCCAGCAGTACTCGGGAGTGAGCCAGACCAGGATCGGGGTCGCCACAGGCATGACGCAGGCCCGCGTCAACGAGATCATCAACGGTCGTCGGGAGGTGTCCCGGCTCGATGTGTACGAACGGATCGCGGACGGTCTGGGTATGCCCGACGACGCCCGGCACCTCCTCGGTCTCGCGGCAGCCCGCGAACAGCGCTCCGGCGGAGCCCCGTTCGACCTCGCGGCTTTTCCCGAAGTAGTGCGCGTGTACTCCGCGCAGCACGCCGCGGCGGACGAGATTCGACAACAAGTGCGTGATACACGCGAGTTGGATGTGCTCGCGGTGCGAGGTCTCGGCCTCATCGGCCTCAACGACAGCCTTCTACGGTCCTGCCTGCCGAGGGAGCGGGGCAGCCACGGCCTACGGGTCAGGGTCGCTCTCCTGGATCCCGACAGTGCCGCTCTGGACCAGCGAGCCACTGAGATCGGGGAGTCTCCGCAGTCGCTCGCAGGCGGGGTGCGGCTCACGGAGACCCGGCTACGGGAACTTGCCGGAACCTGCGACATCAGAGTGTGGAGATACCGGATGCTGCCCACGTGGCGGATCATCCGCACGGACTCGACCATGTTCGTCGGCGCCTTCGACGTGGGTTGGGAGGGCCACGAGTCGGCGACCTACAAAATCATGGCAACACCCCACGGCCCGTTGTTCCGAGGCTTCACGAGGATGTTCGACGCCATCGTCGCCGACGCGCTGCGCACGGTGTGATCAGGAGAGAGGAGTGGCGGAATGCCGGTCGAGGCGGAGTTGAAGGCTCAGGTTCGGAGGCCAGGGGAGGTACGGCGGTTGCTCGACGGGCGGGCCGAGGCTCGGGAGGAGGTGTATCGGGACACGTACTACGACCGGGTGGGCG
>NZ_LIRL01000846.1 GCF_001419795.1 Streptomyces niveiscabiei | reverse complement strand
ACGCGATGGCGCACGGCGCGCCTATGAGCGCGCCGTGCGCCATCGCGTGCGCGGCGTCGGCGAGGGAGGGCGCGCCGGGTTCGTGGGCCGCGAACACGGCCTCCACGGCGGTCGCCGCCGATTCGAGCGTCAGGTACAGGTTGGTGCCGGTGTCGCCGTCCGCGACGGGGTAGACGTTGATCGCGTCGATCTCCTCGCGGGCCCCGCCGAGGGCGGCCAGCGCGAGGCCGCACCAGGTGCGCACCGCGAGAGCATCGAGGAATGTCTGCGGCACCTGCGCCACCTGCGCCTCCCTGAGCTGCTGGATTGGACGCAGCGTAGACCGATCGTGGTAGTTTCGTTCAACGGGAGCGGTCGTTGTATGCTGCTCCGGTTGCCCGATCCCGATCGGGCCATTCCCCCGGCACCGCCACTTCCAGATCCTCGATCTCGATCCCGGCATGCCGGGATCATCCGTAAGTGCATCTGAAGTCTTTGGAGTGACCGGTGGCTGCTAACTGCGACGTCTGCGGCAAGGGTCCGGGCTTCGGCAACAACATCTCGCACTCGCACCGCCGTACGTCCCGTCGCTGGAACCCGAACATCCAGCGCGTCCGTACCGTGGTCAGCGGGACGCCGAAGCGCGTGAACGCCTGCACCTCGTGCATCAAGGCCGGCAAGGTTTCGCGCTGACGCTTCGCCGCTGAGCGCGTGGCCACTGCTGGTCCGCCGCATGGAGCCGATCCACTTTCGGGTGGATCGGCTTTTTGCACATCTCCTTC
Organism: Streptomyces niveiscabiei; assembly: GCF_001419795.1. Lineage (GTDB taxonomy): Bacteria > Actinomycetota > Actinomycetes > Streptomycetales > Streptomycetaceae > Streptomyces > Streptomyces niveiscabiei. Next base: position 16,057 of record NZ_LIRL01000846.1, on the reverse strand, counting down.
CTTTTTTGCACGTCTACCTTTTTTGCCCGTCTACGTCCTGATACGCCAGCCGTGATCCACCGGCCCGATCCCCCCGCCGAGCGCGAACCCGCCGCGGATCGCCCCGGTGACGTACTCCTTGGCCGCCGTCACCGCCTCCGGTACGGCCAGCCCCTTCGCCAGCCCTGACGCGATCGCCGACGCCAGCGTGCACCCCGTCCCGTGGGTGTGGCGGTTGTCGTACCGGGGGGCGCGCAGCCAGTGCTCCTCGCTCCCGTCCGTCAGCAGGTCCACGGCGTCCCCGGGCAGGTGCCCGCCCTTGATCAGCGCCCACCGCGGCCCGTACGCCAGCACGGCCGCCGCCGCCTCCCGCATCCCCGCCTCCGTCTCGACGCGTACGCCGGTGATCTGGAACACCTCGTCGAGGTTGGGGGTGGCGAGCGTGGCCGCCGGGAGGAGCCGGTGGCGTACGGCGTCGAGGGCCGAGGCGGCGAGGAGGGAGTCGCCGTGCTTGGAGACGCCGACCGGATCGACGACGGCGGGTGCGCCGGTCGTCGTCAGCAGCTCGGCGACCGTCTCGACGAGTCCGGCCGAGGACAGCATGCCGGTCTTGACCGCCTGGACGCCGATGTCGTCGACGACGCTGCGGTACTGGGCGCGGACCGCCTCGGCGGGGAGTTCCCAGGCGCCCTGCACGCCCAGGGAGTTCTGCGCGGTGACGGCGGTCACGACGCTCATGCCGTGCACGCCGAGCGCGAGCATCGTCTTCAGGTCGGCCTGGATGCCGGCGCCGCCGCCGGAGTCGGAGCCGGCGACGGTCAGGACGCGGGGGATCACTCGACGTCCCCGAAGTGGTCCCAGCCGCCCTGCCGGGTCCAGGGCGCGCCGTCGACGGTCACCTGGGGCAGCGCTGAGGGGCCCAGCACCTCGCCGATGACCTTCCAGCGGGCGGGGAGTTTCACGTCCGGCGGGAACGTCGCGACGATCGCGTGGTCCTCGCCGCCGGTCAGCACCCACTGGATGGGGTCGACGCCGACCGCGTGGCCGATGTCGTTCATCTGCGTGGGGATGTCGATGGACTCGGAGCGGATGTCGATGCGGACCTTGCTGGCCTCGGCGATGTGTCCGAGGTCGGCGATCAGGCCGTCGCTGACGTCGCACATCGCGGTCGCGCCGAGCCGGGCCGCCGCCGGACCCGCGTGGTAGGGCGGCTCCGGGCGGCGGTGGGCCTCCACGAAGGCGCGCGGCGAGCGGAAGCCCCGCGCGAGGACCGCGTACCCGGCCGCCGACCAGCCCAGCCAGCCCGTCACGGCGACCAGGTCGCCGGGTTTCGCGCCGCCCCGGGTGATCGGCTCCTGGCCGCGCAGGTCGCCGAGCGCGGTGATCGACACCATGATCGTGTCGCCGCGTACGACGTCCCCGCCGACCACGGAGGCGCCCGCGACCTGGCACTCGTCCCGCAGTCCGTCCATCAGCTCGGTCGGCCAGGTCACCGGGAGTTCCGCCGGGACGACGAGGCCGAGCAGCAGCGCGGTCGGTACGGCGCCCATCGCGGCGATGTCGGCGAGGTTCTGGGCGGCGGCCTTGCGGCCCACGTCGTAGGCGGTGGACCAGTCCCGGCGGAAGTGCCGGCCCTCCAGCAGGATGTCCGTGCTGGCCACGACCCTGCGGTCGGGCGCGGCGACCACCGCGGCGTCGTCCCCCGGGCCGACGCGGACCGCCGGGGTGGTGGTGAGCCGGGAGGTGAGCTCACGGATGAGCCCGAACTCGCCCAGCTCGCCGACAGTGCCCTTCATCGCCCTGGAGCCCCTTCTGTGCCTGCCCGCGCCCGGTCGCGCGGGGCCAGTGTCCTCGATACGGTCGAGTCAGCCGTCAACGTCTGTCCCGCCGGCGCCCCGGCGCGGGGGCCGTGGGTCTCCCCCCGGCACGCGGCGACGCGATACCGTGGCGTTCCTTTTCCCCACATGATCCTCGTGGCCGCCCTGGAGGTTCCGTGGTACAGGCGTACATCCTGATCCAGACGGAGGTCGGCAAGGCGTCGACCGTCGCCGAGACGATCGGAGCGATCCCTGGCGTCGTCCAGGCCGAGGACGTGACGGGGCCGTACGACGTGATCGTGCGGGCCCAGGCGGACACGGTCGACGACCTCGGGCGGATGGTGGTCGCCAAGGTGCAGCAGGTGGAGGGGATCACCCGGACCCTGACCTGCCCCGTCGTCCATCTGTAGCCCCCGTCTACCCTTGGCCGGTGAACTTCTTCCGTCACCGGCTCAGTGGTCTGTCCGCCCTCGTCGTGCTGTGTGCCGCCGCCGGCTGCTCATCGGCAGACGACAGCGCGTCGACCGTGGTTCCCAGTCCGTCCGCGAAAGCCGCGGAGATCTGCGGGAAGCTGGACGCCGCGCTGCCGGCGACGGTGGACGGACTGCGGCGCCGGGACCCCGAGCCCGCGTCACCGCTGACCGCGGGCTGGGGAGACCCGGCGATCATACTGCGGTGCGGTGTCGTGAAGCCGCCGAAGATGGACGACAAGAACGCGGACGCCGGTGAGGCCGACGGGGTCGGCTGGCTGGTCGAGAAACAGGACAACGGCACGGTGCGCTTCACGAGCGCGCTGCGGGTGGTCTACATCGAGGTGACGCTGCCCAAGTCGCGGGCGGCGGAGGGGATGTCGCCGCTGATCGACTTGGCGCCGGCTGTGAAGAAGACCGTGCCGGAAGGGATTGCCGACTAAGCGCCGCAGGGGTGTTGGCTGTGTGTCGAGTGCGGCGCCATTGTGGCCGTTCGCGCCCACGCAGCGGTAGCCGCAGGTCGATGCAGCCCCGCGCCCCTGAAGTGCGTCTACCGGAGGCCCGTTGAGCGGCGCAGGGCCGCTTGGATGAGCCTGTCCACCAGCTCGCCGTATGCGACCCCCGTCTCCTCCCACATCTTCGGGTACATGGAGATCGGCGTGAAGCCGGGCATCGTGTTGATCTCGTTGATGACGAACTCGCCGTCCTCGGTGAGGAAGAAGTCCGCGCGGACCAGGCCCTCGCAGGACGCCGCGTCGAAGGCCTGGACGGCCAACTCGCGCACCTCGGCGGTCTGTTCGGGGGTCAGGGGGGCCGGGACGATGCCGGGGACCGAGTCGATGTACTTGGACTCGAAGTCGTAGTAGGCGTGCGCGGACGGGATCTCGGCGGGGACCGAGGCACGGGGGCCGTCCTCGAACTCCAGGACGCCGCACTCGATCTCGCGGCCCTTGACGGCGGCCTCGACCAGGATCTTCGGGTCGTGGCGCTGCGCCTCGGCGATGGCCTCGTCGAGCCCGGAGGCGTCGTCGACCTTCGTGATGCCGATGGAGGAGCCGGCCCGGGCGGGCTTCACGAACAGCGGCCAGCCGTGGTCCGCCGCGAACCCGGCGATCCGCTTGCGGGCCCCGGACTCGTCCTGCGCCCACTCGCGGGGCCGGATCACCAGGTAGGGGCCGACGGCGAGGCCGAAGGAGGTGAAGACGCGCTTCATGTACTCCTTGTCCTGGCCGACGGCGGACGCGAGCACCCCGGAGCCGACGTACGGGACACCGGACAGCTCCAGCATCCCCTGGAGCGTGCCGTCCTCGCCGTAGGGGCCGTGCAGCACCGGGAAGACGACGTCGACCTCGCCGAGCGCCTTCGGCACGGATCCCGGTTCGCTGTAGACGACTTCGCGGTTCGCGGGGTCCAGCGGGAGCACCACACCGCCGTCGCCGCCCTCCGCGAGGTCGGCGACCTCGGGCGTACGGCGCTCCTCGATCGCCATCCGCTCCGGCGCGTCCGCCGTGAGCATCCAGCGGCCCTCCCGGGTGATGCCGATCGGCAGCACGTCGTACTTGTCCCGGTCGAGAGCCCGCAGCACGGCGCCCGCGGTCACCACGGAGATCCCGTGCTCGGAACTGCGCCCGCCGAACACGACGGCCACACGCGGCTTGCGAGCGGGTTGCGGCTGGGGGCTCTGGGGAAGGTTCTCGGTGCTCATATCGCGACGAGAGTACCCGTTGGTAGTCCACGAGTCAGCGTCCACCACCCCGCGGTCGCTGAGCGTCGCGGGCCGTTCGCGGTACGTCGCGCCGCGCCCCTCCGAACTCCCGCTACGCCTAGGGTCTGTCCGGCGGATCAGGCTGCACGAGAGTGACGGTTCCGTATCGGTGCCGGTGAGCGGGGTCTGGTGCGTGCAGCTGCAAGGCGGAGGAGGGAGTCGACGCGGAGCGTCGGCGACCGACGACAACGCCGCAGATGTGCGTGCCAGACCCCGCGACCGCAGCCTGATCCGCCGGACAGGCCCTAGCGGCGTTCCGGCTTCGCGCTGCGGGACATCAGTTCCTTCAGCGCCACGACCGGCGGCTTCGCCTCGTGGACGATGTCGACGACCGTCTCCGTGATGGGCATGTCGACGCCGTGGCGGTGGGCGAGGTCGAGGACGGACTGGCAGGACTTGACGCCCTCGGCGGTCTGCTTGGTGACCGCGATGGTCTCCTGGAGGGTCATGCCCTTGCCGAGGTTGGTGCCGAAGGTGTGGTTGCGGGAGAGCGGCGAGGAGCACGTGGCGACGAGGTCGCCGAGGCCCGCGAGCCCGGCGAAGGTCAGCGGGTCGGCGCCCATGGCGAGGCCGAGCCGTGTCGTCTCCGCGAGGCCGCGCGTGATGAGCGAGCCCTTCGCGTTGTCGCCGAGTCCCATGCCGTCGGCGATGCCGACCGCGAGGCCGATGACGTTCTTGACGGCGCCGCCGAGTTCGCAGCCGACCACGTCCGTGTTGGTGTAGGGCCGGAAGTACGGCGTGTGGCAGGCGAGTTGGAGGCGCTGGGCGACGGCCTCGTCGGTGGCGGCGACGACGGCGGCGGCCGGCATCCGGGAGGCGATCTCGCGCGCGAGGTTGGGCCCGGTGACGACGGCGATGCGCTCGGCGGCGACCTTGGTGACGTCCTGGATGACCTCGCTCATGCGCATGGTCGTGCCGAGTTCGACGCCCTTCATGAGGGAGACGAGGACCGTGTCGGGCGCCAACAGGGGCGTCCAGGCGGCCAAGTTGGCGCGCAGCGTCTGCGAGGGCACCGACAGGACGGTGAAGTCGGCGCCGGCCATGGCCTCGGCGGGGTCGGTCGTCGCCCGTACCCGCGTGGGGAGTTCGAGGCCGGGGAAGTAATCGGGGTTCTGCCGCGCCGAGTTGATGGCGTCGGCGACCTCGGGGCGCCGCGCCCACAACGTGACCTCGCAGCCCGCGTCCGCGAGGACCACGGCGAACGCCGTCCCCCATGAACCTGCGCTGAGGACTGCCGCCTTGACGGGCTCGCTCACTTGCCGATCTCTCCTTCGTGGCCGTGCTGCGCCTCGGTACGGCGCCGCTGCTCGATCCGCTCCCGGCGCGGATCGTACGGCGTCTCGGGCGCCTTCTCGCCCCGGATCTCCTCCAGTTGGCGTGTGACGGCGGCCATGATGACCTCGGTGACCTCCTTGAGGAGGTCGGGGGTCATCTCCTTGCCGTAGTACGCCGAGAGGTCCAACGGCGGCCCGGCGAGCACGTGATGGGTCTTGCGCGGGAACAACTCGGGCTTCTTCGCGTACGGCGGCAGCACTTCGTTGACGCCCCACTGCGCGATCGGCACGACGGGGCAGCGCGTCTCCAGCGCCACGCGCGCGGCGCCGGTCTTGCCGGTCATGGGCCAGCCGTCGGGGTCGCGGGTGAGCGTGCCCTCGGGGTAGAACACCACGCACTCGCCGCGTTCCACGGCCTCCACGGCGCCCCGGAAGGCGCTGAGGGCGTCGGTGGACTCGCGGTAGACGGGGACCTGGCCCGTGTTCCGCATCCAGGCGCCGACGATTCCCTTCTTGAAAAGGGCGCTCTTCGCCAGGAATCGCGGCATACGCCCGCTGTTGTACTGGAAGTGCGCGTACGCGAAGGGATCGACGTAGGAATTGTGGTTCACCGCGGTGATAAATCCGCCCTCGGCCGGAATGTGCTCCATTCCGCGCCAGTCCCGCTTGAGGAGAGGCACCAGCAGTGGTTTGCAGATCACCGCGGCGAAGCGGTACCAGAAGCCGATTCTGCGGCGGGGCACGCGGACACCTACCTCTTCCTCCAGGAGCCAGGACTTCCCAGGGCCTGTTCCAAGTCGTTCCGGCGGCCGGGAGCCGCACAAGTGTGGCCCCGGCAGGCCGGTCTGTCGAGAACACCGTACGCCCCGAAGGAAGAACCGCCAGATGGGCAAGGTTGCAGCCGGGTGACAATGACCGCGACGAGCAAGGGACGGTAAGCCGGTGCAGTGGACGTTGGTCATCCCCCTGAAACCCCTCGCGCGGGCCAAGAGCAGGCTGTCGGACACGGCCGGCGACGGGGTGCGGCCGGCTCTCGCGCTGGCCTTCGCGCAGGACACGGTGGCCGCGGCGCTGGCCTCGGCGGCCGTACGGGATGTGGCGGTCGTCACGGACGACCCGCTGGCCGGGCGCGAACTCGGGGCACTGGGCGCCCGGATCGTCCCCGACACCCCGCGCGCGGGCCTGAACGCGGCTCTGGCGCACGGGGAGAGCGCCGTACGCGCTGTGCGCCCGAAAACGGCTCTCGCGGCCCTGAACGCCGATCTCCCGGCTTTGCGGCCCGGTGAATTGACGCGGGTCCTGGACGCCGCCGCTGAATTCCCCCGCGCATTTCTGCCGGATGCTGCGGGCATCGGCACGACTTTGCTCGCCGCGACTCCGGAGCATCCCCTGCTCCCCGCATTCGGCCCGGATTCCCGCCTCCTGCACCGCGCCTCGGGAGCGGCCGAACTCCTCCTGCCCGCCGTCGACTCGGTCCGCCAGGACGTCGACACCGGCGAGGACCTGCGCGCGGCCCTCACCCTGGGCGTCGGCCCGCGCACCACCACCGCGACCACCCGCCTCCTGACCCCCGGCCAATGACCCGGCCAGTAAGCTGCCCCCATGCAGGCGACGGCTTACACCTACGACCCCGAGACCCGCACCGGCCAGGTCCTCCTGGACGACGGCACCCCGCTCCCCTTCGGCGCGGAGGCGTTCGACGCGGGCGGCCTGCGGCTGCTTCGGGTGGGCCAGCGGGTGCGCATCGAGACGCAGGGGACCGGCGAGGCCCTGCACATCACCCTGGTGACGCTCCAGACCTTCTGAGAGAGCCCCCGAACACACCGCGGGCCGGACTCCACAGGGGGTGGAAGTCCGGCCCGACGCGTGAGTACCGCCGTCAGTCCCGCGCCTAGCTGGCCGCCGTCTTCTTCGCGGTGGTCTTGCGAGCGGCCGACTTCTTGGCCGGGGCCTTCTTCGCCGGGGCCTTCTTGGCGACGGCCTTCTTCGCGGTGGCCTTCTTGGCCGTCGTCTTCTTGGCGGCGGCGGTCTTGGCGGTGGCCGCCTTCTTCGCCGGCGCGGCCTTCTTCGCGGCGGCGGTCGCCTTCTTGGCCGGGGCGGCCTTCTTCGCCGCCGCCTTCTTGACCGTCGCCGAAGCGGTGCCGCTCAGGCTGCCCTTGGGCGCCTTCTTGACCGCGACGTCGTTCTTGGGGAGCTTCTTCGAGCCGCTCACCAGGTCCTTGAAACCCTGGCCCGCACGGAAGCGCGGGACGGAGGTCTTCTTGACCCGGACCCGCTCGCCCGTCTGGGGGTTGCGGGCGTACCGCGCCGGGCGGTCGACCTTCTCGAACGAACCGAAGCCGGTGACCGAGACCCGGTCCCCCGCGACGACCGCGCGGACGATGGCGTCCAGAACCGCGTCGACCGCCTCGGCGGCGTTCTGACGGCCGCCGACCTTGTCGGCAATCGCTTCTACGAGCTGCGCCTTGTTCACGTCTTCCCCTTCGGAGACATTGCTGGAACGAAAGTGTCCAGGCTTTTTCGCACGTTAGGCAGATGTATACCGCAAATCAAACACGAAACGGGCTTATCACCCTTGTGCCGCAACGGACTCGACCGCATTGGGCCGTTCAGCGTTCCTCGCCGGGGATTCGCCCCTCGTCGAGATCCGCCATGAACAGCTCCAGCCGCCTTGCCGCGTCGGCGAGATCGTGCTTGGCCGCGGCCGTAATGACCAGCAGCTTCCGGGTCAGCGCCATCCGTACGCCCTCCGGGACTTGCAGTGCGCGCACCCTTCTGTGCGCTTCCTTGAGCTGGTCCGCGACGGCCTGGTAGAGCGTGAGTTGGCCGTCGTGTTCCATGCACAGATTGTGCCATCTGGGGCGAGTTGTCGCCCGCCAGGGGTGCAACTGCCGCCTCAAACAGTCGTCCGAGCACTGTTGGACGTCGTGTCCACAGCGGTCGCGTACCCAGTCAACCACCCCTTTAACGTGGGAAGTTGGGAAGATTTCGAGGAGATGTGCGGGGCCGAACGGGTGCAGAAAACGCCGTACCCCCGATCGGACGGATCGGGGGTACGGCGTGGCTCTGGGTGGCCGAAACTCGCTCTGGCGCTCAGACCTGGAGCGTGCGCGGCTTGTACGAGGGGCGCTTCGCCTCGTACGCCGCGATGTCGGCCTCGTTCTGGAGGGTGATGGAGATGTCGTCCAGCCCGTTCAGCAGCCGCCAGCGGGAGTTCTCGTCCAGCTCGAAGGGGGCGGTGACGCCCTCGGCACGGACCTCCAGGGCCTCCAGGTCGACGGTGATCTCGGCCTGCGGGTCGCTCTCCACGAGCTCCCACAGCGCGTCCACGGTCGACTGGTCGAGGATGACCGTCAGCAGGCCGTTCTTCAGGGAGTTGCCGCGGAAGATGTCGGCGAAGCGGGACGAGATGACCGTCTTGAAGCCGTAGTTCTGGAGCGCCCACACCGCGTGCTCGCGCGAGGAGCCGGTGCCGAAGTCGGGGCCGGCCACCAGGACGGTCGCGCCCTCGCGCTCGGGCCGGTTGAGGACGAACTCCGGGTCCTTGCGCCACGCCTCGAAGAGCCCGTCCTCGAAGCCGTCCCGCGTCACCTTCTTGAGCCAGTGGGCGGGGATGATCTGGTCGGTGTCGACGTTGGAGCGGCGCAGCGGGACGGCCCGGCCGGTGTGCGTGGTGAATGCTTCCATGGCTCTCAGACTCCAGCGGGCGCGGTTGCGTCGGTCAGGTCGGCGGGCGAGGCCAGGTGGCCCAGGACAGCGGTCGCGGCGGCGACCTGCGGCGAGACCAGGTGCGTACGGCCGCCCTTGCCCTGCCTGCCCTCGAAGTTGCGGTTGGAGGTGGACGCGGAGCGCTCACCGGGGGCGAGTTGGTCGGGGTTCATGCCCAGACACATCGAGCAGCCCGCGTGCCGCCACTCGGCGCCGGCCTCCTTGAACACGACGTCCAGACCCTCGGAGACGGCCTGGAGGCCCACGCGCGCGGAGCCCGGGACGACCAGCATCCGTACGCCGTCGGCGACTTTGCGGCCCTTGACGAGTTCGGCGGCGGCGCGCAGGTCCTCGATGCGGCCGTTGGTGCACGACCCTACGAAGACGGTGTCCACCTTGATGGAGCGCAGCGGCTGTCCGGCCGCCAACCCCATGTATTCCAGGGCCTTTTCGGCGGCGAGGCGCTCCGAGGCGTCCTCGTACGAAGCCGGGTCGGGGACGTTCGCCGAAAGGGGCGCGCCCTGGCCGGGGTTGGTGCCCCAGGTGACGAACGGGGAGAGTTCCTCGGCCTTGATGACGACCTCGGCGTCGAACTCGGCGTCGTCGTCGGTCTTCAGGGTCTTCCAGTACGCGACCGCGGCGTCCCAGTCGTCGCCCTCGGGCGCGTGCGCGCGGCCCTTGAGGTAGGCGAACGTCGTCTCGTCGGGGGCGATCATGCCCGCGCGGGCGCCGGCCTCGATGGACATGTTGCAGATGGTCATCCGGGCCTCCATCGAGAGCTTCTCGATGGCGGAGCCGCGGTACTCCAGGACGTAGCCCTGGCCGCCGCCGGTGCCGATCTTCGCGATGATCGCGAGGATCAGGTCCTTGGCGGTGACGCCGTCGGGCAGGTCGCCGTCGACCGTGATGGCCATGGTCTTCGGGCGGGCCAGCGGCAGCGTCTGGGTGGCCAGCACGTGCTCCACCTGGGAGGTGCCGATCCCGAACGCGAGCCCGCCGAAGGCGCCGTGCGTGGAGGTGTGGGAGTCGCCGCAGACGACCGTCATGCCGGGCTGGGTGAGACCGAGCTGGGGGCCGACGACGTGGACGACGCCCTGCTCGACGTCGCCGAGGGGGTGCAGGCGGACACCGAACTCCGCGGCGTTCTTGCGCAGGGTCTCCAGCTGGACCCGGGAGACCGGGTCGGCGATGGGCTTGTCGATGTCGAGGGTCGGGGTGTTGTGGTCCTCGGTGGCGATGGTCAGGTCGAGGCGGCGGACCTGGCGGCCGTTCTGACGCAGCCCGTCGAACGCCTGCGGACTGGTCACCTCGTGCAGCAGGTGCAGATCGATGAAGAGAAGGTCGGGCTCGCCCTCGGCGCGCCGGACGACATGGTCGTCCCAGACCTTCTCCGCGAGTGTCCTACCCATCGCTTTCCCTCCGGCCGGACAGGTGGTGTCCCGGCGCTACTAGAGATCTCGGAAGCGGCGCCCGCCCCTGTTCCGGGCACCCGCCACCGCGCCCGTTCGGTCAGCGGGCGCTGTAGGTCCCAGGGTTGCGCGTCTCACGGGAAAATGAACTTGCGTTTCACAGAGTGAGACGGGAGTATCGTTGCATGGACAACAGTAGCGGCGTCGGCGTTCTGGACAAGGCAGCCCTTGTCCTGAGCGCCCTGGAGTCCGGACCCGCGACCCTGGCAGGACTGGTCGCGGCCACCGGACTGGCTCGACCCACGGCCCACCGGCTGGCCGTGGCCCTGGAACACCACCGCATGGTCGCCCGCGACATGCAGGGCCGGTTCATTCTCGGCCCGCGTCTCGCGGAGCTGGCGGCGGCGGCCGGCGAGGACCGCCTCCTGGCGACCGCGGGCCCCGTGCTCACGCACCTGCGGGACATCACGGGCGAGAGCGCCCAGCTCTACCGGCGCCAGGGTGACATGCGGATCTGTGTGGCCGCCGCCGAGCGGCTGTCCGGACTGCGGGACACGGTACCGGTGGGCTCCACGCTCACGATGAAGGCCGGTTCCTCCGCGCAGATCCTCATGGCCTGGGAGGAGCCCGAGCGCCTCCACCGCGGCCTCCAGGGCGCCCGCTTCACGGCGACGGCCCTCTCGGGCGTACGGCGCCGGGGCTGGGCCCAGTCCATCGGCGAGCGCGAGCCGGGCGTCGCCTCGGTCTCGGCGCCGGTGCGCGGCCCCTCGAACCGCGTCGTGGCCGCCGTCTCCGTCTCGGGCCCGATCGAGCGCCTGACCCGCCACCCCGGCCGTATGCACGCGCAGGCCGTGATCGACGCGGCGGCCCGCCTCTCCGAGGCGCTGCGCAGAACGGGCTGACGCCCGCGAGAAGCTCCCGCGACAAGGGCCGGCCTCAACGCCGCGGCAGGCCCTTCCTCCCCCACTGACCTGCGGGAACACGAAAAAGCCACCCGCCTCTACTGAGGTGGGTGGCTTCTTTCTGTACCCCCGACCGGATTCGAACCGGCGCTACTGCCGTGAGAGGGCAGCGTGCTAGGCCGCTACACAACGGGGGCGAAGCTGGTCTACCTGGACTCGAACCAAGACTAACTGAACCAGAATCAGTCGTGCTGCCAATTACACCATAGACCAATGTTGGTTTAGACCAGTCAGTACCCCCGACCGGATTCGAACCGGCGCTACTGCCGTGAGAGGGCAGCGTGCTAGGCCGCTACACAACGGGGGCCCTAGCAGTCCCGACACAAGATCGGAACCAGTACCCCCGACCGGATTCGAACCGGCGCTACTGCCGTGAGAGGGCAGCGTGCTAGGCCGCTACACAACGGGGGCGATGCAGATTTTGAGCTTCTGCAAGCTGGCCTACCTGGACTCGAACCAAGACTAACTGAACCAGAATCAGTCGTGCTGCCAATTACACCATAGGCCACTGGAACGCAATCCCGATCAAGGATCTTGTTCTAGCTGTGCTCCCCCGGGTCTCTCGGCCTTTCGGCCCGCTCCCCGGCGGCGCAGAAAGAACATTACCCGAAGGTGGACGGGGCTCCAAAACGGGTATCCGCGCCGAGCAGCGCGGGGAGTTCGGCGAGGCTCGCGATCCGGTGCCGGCCGGGCAGCGGGGCGGCGTCCGCGCCGGCGTCGTACCGGTCGATCCAGACGGAGAACAGGCCCGCCTCGGCCGCGCCCCGGCCGTCGATGTCGGGGTGGTCGCCGACGTAGGCGACCTGCTCGGGCGCCAGGGCGAGGGCCTCGCAGGCGGCGAGGAAGGCGCCGGCCTCGGGCTTGGAGACGCCGAGTTCGGCGGCGCAGATGATCGACTCGAAGCGGTCGTGGACGCCGAGGGTGCGCAGCTTGTGGTCCTGGACGTGGATGCTGGAGTTGGAGAGGACGGAGTGCCGGTGGCTGGCCGCGAGGGTGTCGAGGACGGGCAGGACGTCCGGGAAGAGGGTCCAGGCCCGCTCGTAGTGGCCGAGGTAGCGGCCGAACCAGGTGTCGGCCTCGGCGTCGGTGAGCTCCTGGCCCACGAACACCCGGACGCGGTCGCGGCGTTGGCCCTCGAAGGTGGTCTCGCCCGCGGCGAAGCGGGCCCACTGGGCGTCGGTGACCGCGCGCCAGTGGTCGACGGCCTGCTCGGCGTCGGCGTACCCGGCGAGCAGGCCCTCGACCGCCAGGTGGTCCCGCATGCCGAGGCGGTCGGCACTCGTGTAGTCGAAGAGGGTGTCGTCCACGTCCCAGACCACGGCGCGAATGTCCATGATCCGACGGTACCGGGAACGGGCAAGGGCGGCACCCCTGTTCGGATGCCGCCCCGGTGAACTGCCGTGCTACGCCGCGAGCTTGGCGAGGGCCGCGTCGATGCGGGCCAACGACGCCTCCTTGCCGAGGACTTCGAGGGACTCGAAGAGGGGGAGGCCGACCGTGCGGCCGGTGATCGCGACGCGGACGGGGGCCTGCGCCTTGCCGAGCTTGAGGCCGTGGGCCTCGCCGGCCGCGAGGACGGCTTCCTTGAGGGACTCGGGGGACGTCCAGTCGGCCGCCTCCAGCTTCTCGCGGGCCGTGGCGAGAAGGGCGTCGCTGCCGTCCTTCATCGCCTTCGCCCAGGACGCCTCGTCCTCGACGGGCCGCGGGAGGAACAGGAAGTCGACGTTGTCGGTGATCTCCGAGAGGACCTTGAGGCGGGTCTGCGCGTGCGGGGCGATGGCCTGCCACTTCGCCTCGTCGAAGTCCTCCGGCGCCCAGGGCGCGAAGGGGGCCTTCAGCCAGGGGGCGCAGCGCTCGGTGAAGTCCTTCACGTCCAGCATGCGGATGTGGTCGCCGTTGATCGCCTCGCACTTCTTGAGGTCGAAGCGGGCCGGGTTGGGGTTGACGTCCTTGATGTCGAACGCCGCGATCAGCTGGTCCGTCGTGAAGATGTCCTCGTCCGCGGAGAGCGACCAGCCCAGCAGGGAAAGGTAGTTGAGCAGGCCCTCGGGGAGGAAGCCCTTGTCCCGGTAGAGGTTCAGGGACGCCTGCGGGTCGCGCTTGGAGAGCTTCTTGTTGCCCTCGCCCATGACGTACGGGAGGTGCCCGAACGCGGGGGTGGTCTTCGCGACGCCCAGCTCGATCAGCGCCTTGTACAGGGCGATCTGGCGCGGGGTGGAGGACAGGAGGTCCTCGCCGCGCAGGACGTGCGTGATCTCCATCAGCGCGTCGTCGACCGGGTTGACCAGCGTGTACAGGGGGGCGCCGTTGGCGCGGACGATGCCGTAGTCCGGGACGTTCTCGGGGGTGAACGTCAGCTCGCCGCGGACCAGGTCGGTGAACGTGATGGTCTCGTCCGGCATGCGGAAGCGGACGATCGGCTTGCGGCCCTCGGCCTCGTACCGCTCGACCTGCTCCGGGGTGAGGTCGCGGCAGTGGCCGTCGTAGCCGGAGGGCTTGCCGGCGGCGCGGGCGGCGTCGCGGCGGGCGTCCAGTTCCTCGGTGGAGCAGTAGCAGCGGTAGGCGTGGCCGGCGTCCTGGAGCTTCTGGGCGACGTCCTTGTAGAGGTCCATGCGCTGGGACTGGCGGTACGGCGCGTGCGGGCCGCCGATCTCGGGGCCCTCGTCCCAGTCGAAGCCGAGCCAGCGCATCGCGTCGAGGAGCTGGTTGTAGGAGTCCTCGCTGTCGCGGGCCGCGTCCGTGTCCTCGATGCGGAAGACCAGGGTGCCCTGGTGGTGGCGGGCGAAGGCCCAGTTGAACAGGGCCGTGCGGACGAGGCCGACGTGGGGGTTGCCCGTCGGGGAGGGGCAGAAACGTACGCGGACAGGTGCGCTAGTCACGCTTGACAACCTTGTTGGTGAGAGTGCCGATACCTTCGATGGTGACGGCGACCTCGTCGCCGATCGCCAGGGGGCCGACGCCGGCCGGGGTGCCCGTGAGGATGACGTCTCCGGGGAGCAGGGTCATGGCCTCGGTGATGTTGACGATCAGGTCCTCGATGGGGGTGATCATCTCGCTGGTGCGGCCCAGTTGGCGCTGCTGGCCGTTGACCGTGAGCTGGATGGTGAGGTCGCTCGGGTCGAGGTCCGTCTCGATCCAGGGGCCGAGGGGGCAGGACGTGTCGAAGCCCTTGGCGCGCGCCCACTGCTTCTCGCGCTTCTGGACGTCGCGGGCGGTGACGTCGATCGCGCAGGTGTAGCCGAGGATGACGTCCTTGACGCGCTCGCGGGGGACCTCGCGGCACATCCGGCCGATGACGACGGCGAGTTCGGCCTCGTGGTGGACCTCGGAGGAGAAGCCGGGGTACTGGATGGCGTCGCCGTGGCCGATCACCGAGGTGGAGGGCTTGAAGAAGGCGAAGGGGGCGTCCGGGACCTCGTTGCCCAGTTCGCGGGCGTGCTCGGCGTAGTTGCGGCCGAAGGCGACGACCTTGTTGGGGAGCACGGGCGGCAGGAGCCGGACCTTGCTCAGCGGGACCTTGGTCCCGGAGAGTTCGAACTCGGCGAACGGGATGCCCTTGATGATGTCGAGGACGAGTTCGTCGTCCTTGTCACCCTCGACCGCGCCGAACGCGACGTTGCCGTCGATGGAGAACCTGGCGATGCGCACGGGATCCTCGCGCCCCTTTACCTTCTGCTGGCTGGAGTCTGACGCCCCAGGCTAACGCGCGAGACGGCCCCCACCTCGTCCCTTGCGGGGCGGTGGGGGCCGTCTGAGCGTTTCGCGATCTTCCCGCGTACTACTCGGCGGAGACGCTGTTCGGCAGCTCCATGAGGATCGTGCGCCGCGGGTTCGCGGTCTGGGCGGGGAGGTCGACAGAGTGTTCCTGGACCGGGGTCTCCAGCTCGCCGGCGTCCTTCAGGTGGACCAGGGTGGTGCGGCGGGGGTTGGCGGTCTTGCGGGACATGGGCGAGGGCTCCACTGGCTCGTGTCGGATATGCCGAATCTGTAAAGCGTCAGGCTAAACATGGCATTCCCGGGGAAGTCACGGGGGGCCACCCGAGGGCGTGTGAGTTTGCTCACGGAACAGCCGTCAAACCGGTCAATTCAGGCCCGCAAGTGAACGTAACGAATCGGACAATGACCATCTGAAGCTGTCATTCCGCTCCTGATCATGGCGACTGGGACACCTTGATCACTTGAAGGGTTTGTCGGAGTTCGTTCACTTTGGGGCGGATAGAAATCCACGACGGGTGACTCATCTCGTACGCACTGTCACGGATGTCACAGCCCGGCCACCAAACCTTGTTGGAGATCCGGCACTGTGCTGGAATCTCACGGACCGCCGCGGGATCGAGCCGGCGCGCAGGGGGCGCACAGAAGCGCCGAGTGGCGGCGAGATAGGGGGAGCCAGCGCCGGGTCACTCAACGACCATCCCGGGGGGCGCAGTCAGGGCGCCTCTCAAGACGCCGACACCGCCTTGTCCGTTCGTTCGGGAAGGCGCCTGGTCCAGAGGTTGCGACGCTAGTGCAGGGACGATTCAAGAGGGACGGCAGTGCTCCGGCAGGGCCGGAGCCGCGCGGCGGGACTGGAGCGAACACAGTCAGCTCCTCGCCCCAGCACGCCCAGAACCCGGGTCCCGCCCAGGCAGGCGACGGCAAGAGCCGCCCCGGCGCTCCCACCACCCCGGTGA
>NZ_LIRL01000845.1 GCF_001419795.1 Streptomyces niveiscabiei | reverse complement strand
GCCCGCCGGGGAGGCGACGGCGAGAGTACGGCCGTGAAAATCCATCCCGCGTACGGAACCATCCCTGATGGCAAGGGAGTTGACCCTCTTGCCGGTGGTCGGGTCCCACAACCCGATCTCCGCACCGGCGACGGCGAGGACGCGTCCGTCGGGGCTGAACACCATGCTCCCGGCGCCGCCGCGCCCGGTCAGCGTGTGCCGGAGCCTGCCGCCGGGCAGGTCCCGGATCCGTACGGTGCCGTCCGCGTCGTAGGTCGCGAGGGTCCGCCCGTCCGGGCTGAGGGCGACGGCCCCTACGGGCCGCTTGCCGCCGACCAGCCGCTGACGCAACGGCAACGAGGCGGCGGCGTACAGCGCTTCGGTGGCCTCCCGAGTCGCCCCGGCCCGGTACGCCCGCACGGCGAGCAACGCGGCCCGATCGGGATCGGAACCCAGCAACGCCCCCGACTGCGCGGCCAGTTGCCGCGACTCGGCAAGCCGCTGCGCCCCGACGGCACTCCGCCACTGCCCCACGGCGAGCCCGGCACCGAGGAGGGCGAGACAGAGGGCGGAGACGACGGAGACGAGGACGAGCCGGGACCGACGGCGGCCACGCTGGGCGTGGTTGAGGCTGGCGTCGAGGAAGGAGCGTTCTACGGAGGTGAGTTCGGGGTGGTCGGTGGGGGCGTGGGCTGCGTGCTTGACGTTGGTCAGGGGGGCAGGGCTGGTGGTGGCGGGGTCCGTCGGCTTCCCGAGTTCTCCGTTGGCGGGGTCGGCCTGCTCCCCGCGCTTGCGGCCCACGAGCCTCCCGAGCCCTCCGCCGAGTAACCCCCGGCTCCCCGTACCTCCGAAGTACTCCTGCGCCGCGGCCAGCCGACTCCCCCGGTACAACGCCCCTTCCTCGCGCCCCAGTGCTGCCCAAGCGCCCGCCGCAGCCGTTAACTCCCGCTGTGCCCTGAGCCGTTCACGGTCAGCCTCGATCCACCCCCGCAGCCGGGGCCACGCCGTGATCAGCGCCTCGTGGGCCAGCTCGACGGTGTCGTCGTCCAGCGTGAGGAGGCGTGCACGGGTCAGCGCCTCCAGAACGGGACCTGTTTCGCCGTGGAGTTCGGCGCGCTGCACAGGTCGGCGCGTGTCGGGTACGCCGTCGCCGGGCTCGATCAGGCGCAGCAACACCCGGCGTGCGGTGGCCGCTTGGGCCTCCGTGAAGCCGGCGTGGACCCGCTCGGCGGTCCGGGTGATCGCCCCGTCCAGGCACCCCGCCGCCTCGTACCCCGCCAGGGTCAGCGTCTTGCCCCGCCGCAACCGCCACGTCTCCAGCAACGCGTGGGACAGCAACGGCAGTCCACCCGGCGCCCCGGCGACGTCCTCGACCAGCCGGCTCGTGAGGGCGCGTTCGACGGTCAGGCCGCTCGCGGTGGCCGGCTTGACCACGGCGTCCCGCAGCTCGGCCGGACTCATCGCACCGACGAGCAGATTGGCGTCCCGCAACGCCTCGGCGAGTCCCCGGTGTTCGGCGCACCGGCCGTAGAAGTCCCCGCGTACGGCAAGCAACACGCGTACCCCGCTGCCGGGTTGGCGCGCGGTCAGCAGCAGCTCGATGAACCGGTCCCGTTCGGCGGCGTCCCGGCAGAGAGTGAACACCTCCTCGAACTGGTCGACGATCACGTACGTCTCCGGCCCGGCCGGCGTGAGGAGCCGGGCGTGCGTACGGGCGGGCTGCTCGCCCGGCGTCAGGATCCGGATCGCGGACGGACGAGGGTCCCGGGCTCGCCGCAGCGCGGGGATCAACCCGGCCCGCAGAAGGGAGGACTTGCCGCTGCCGGACGCCCCGAAGACCGCGGCGAACCGGCGGCGGCTCAGCAACTCGACGAGGTCAGCGGTGAGTTGCTCGCGCCCGAAGAACAGGGCGCTGTCGTCGGGCTCGTACCGGGCGAGCCCTCGATAGGGCGGCGCGCAACCGTCGTCCGGCGGCCCCTCCTCGGCGGCCTCCCGCCAACGCGCCTCCCACCAGGCCGAGTTGCCACCGCAGGCCCGCACATACGCCAACACCACCGGCAGCGTGGGCAACTGCTCCCCACCCGCCGCCCGCGACAGCGTGGTCACCGAGTAGCCAGCCCGCAGGGCGAGTTCACGGTAGGTGACCCCGTCCGCCTCCGCCCGCAGCTTGCGCAACTCGAACGCGAACCGCTGCACCGGCCCGGCCGCCGGATCGACCGGCACCTCTCTCCGCCCTGCCACGGCCTCAACCCCTTATTGTTCGGACCCCGTCGGGGCGCTGCCCAACAATGCGCCGGCCGCTGGACTCGGAGGATGAAATCCTCACGGTCGGGCTGGCTGGACGCGCTGCGCGGCATCGCCGCACTCGTCGTGGTCTTCGACCACTCGACGTACACGTTCCTGCCTGACATACGGCGGGAGTTGATGCCCGAGTTCAACACCAGCCGCTACGGCATCATGGTGTTCTTCCTGGTGAGCGGTTACCTCATCCCCGCGTCACTCGAACGCCGGGGCTGCGTACGGGAGTTCTGGATCGGACGGATCTTCCGCGTGTACCCCCTGTGGGCGGTGGTCGTCGCCGCACTCCTCGCGCTGCACCTCGCGGGCGTCGCGGGGATACGCGAACTCGACGGCCAGAACGTCTACTTGACCGCCCTCGCGCACGTCACGATGCTCCAGGAACTCCTCGGCACCCCCAGCCTCCTGCTCGTCCTGTGGACCCTCTCCTACGAGATGTCCTTCTACCTCCTGGTCGTCGCCCTCTTCACACTCCGCCTCCACCGGCACTCGGGGGCCATCGCCGTCCTCTTCGCCGCAGCGGCCGTGGTGGCGGGGGCCGCGCTGCCGGCCTCCGCGCTGTCCGGCGCGGTCGGCACGGGCCCGCTGATCGTGTGCGCCTCGCTCGCCATGGCCGTCGCGATCTGCTGCGCGAACGCCTGGGCACGTGTCCTGGGCGGCGCCCTGGGCCTCGCACTGATCGCCCTCAACGGCACCGTCCCGACGTGGGAAGGGCTCGTGATCCTCGCCGTGATGTTCCTCGGCACCACCATCTACCGTGCCGGGTACGGCAGTTGGCGTATCGCCCTGGTGGTCGTCGGCTGTTCGGTGGGGAGTTCGTACGCCTACGGCTCCGGCTCGCGCGGCTGGATCACCGGGTTCCTGCTCGCCGTACTCACCTTCGGCATCGGGCTGGCGTCGCGCCGGCGCCGTACGCCTCGGGTGCTTGTCGGTCTGGGGACGGTGAGTTACTCGGTCTACCTCGTGCATCCGCTGCTGCTGGCGGTGGTCGACGGGACGGTCGGGCGGCAGAGCGAGGACAGCTGGCTCCTCGAAGTGAGCTTCTGCGCCGTGCTGTTGCCGGTGTGCGTGCTGACGTACCGGTACGTCGAGGTGCCGGGGCAGGAGTGGGGGCGCGCGGTGGCGCGGCGTACGTGGTCTCGGTGAGGCGGGTGGGTTTGGAGGGGTGGGTTTCCGCGTCGGCTGGTGTTCGGGTGGGCGGTGTCCGGGGGCGGTGTTTGAGTACGTGCACTCATGTGTCGGTGGCCGGTCGCTGACACGCTGCCTTTCATGGTGAGCGGTAGAGCTGTTCCGGCGTTCTGGCATGTCCTCCTTGTGTGGGGGGTGACGGCGTTTGTGATGCCGGTGCTTGGGGTTGGGGTGTTCGTGGCTGGGTGG
>NZ_LIRL01000844.1 GCF_001419795.1 Streptomyces niveiscabiei | reverse complement strand
CGCGCCGAGCAGCGGGATGGCGATCGCGGTGCCGGTCACTCCGGCGGCGACGAGGAGCGCCGGAGCCTGGCGGGGTCGACGGTGGCGGCCGTTCCCGGAGAGCATGCGGGCACCTTTCTCACGACAGTGGGGGGCGGGGCGGCTGGTGGGCCGCTCCGGCTTGTGAACGTATCGGCATACGATCGCCTGTCACAAGTTCATGCCGCGCAGATCACGTGAAGATCACGGAGTTGAGGGCGTGTCATGTTTGCGTCGGGGCGGGGCGTTCAGGGTGTCGCCGTGAAGCTCACCGGCAAAGTCCGCAGGCCACGCATGATGAGACCGCCCCGCCACCTCAACTCCTCCGGGCTCACCGCGAGTTGAAGGTCCGGCAGGCGTGTGAGAAGTGTCGCGAGCGCGGTCTGGCCCTCCAGGCGGGCCAGGGGTGCGCCGAGGCAGTAGTGGATGCCGTGGCCGTACCCCAGGTGCTGGTTGTCGCGGCGGGCGAGGTCGAGGGTGTCGGGGTGCTCGAAGCGGGCCGGGTCGCGGTCGGCGGCGGCGAGGACGACGAGGACCGGGTCGCCGGGGGCGATGTGCTGGTCCCCGAGGGTGAGTTGCTCGGTCGCGAAGCGCCAAGTCGCCAGCTCCACGGGGCCGTCGAAGCGCAGGAGTTCCTCGACTCCGGTTTCGAGGAGGGCGGTTTCTCCGGCGGCCAGGGACTTCTGGAGCCCGGCTCTCTGGTCGGGGTGGGTGAGGAGCGCGAGCGTGCCGTTGCCGATGAGGTTGACGGTCGTCTCGAAGCCGGCGAACAGGAGGATGAACGCCATCGCGGCGGCCTCGTTCTCCGTGAGGTGCTCGCCGTGGTCGGAGGCGCGGATCAGGCCGGAGATGAGGTCGTCGCCGAGGTCGCCGCGTTTGCGGTGGATGAGGTCGAGGAGGTAGGCGCGCATCTTCTTGACGGACCGTGCGACTCCGCCTCGCGGGCCGCCCCCGTGTCTGATCATCATCCCGGCCCAGTCCCGGAAGTCGTCCTGGTCCTCCCGGGGTACGCCGAGCAGGTCGCAGATCGCGTAGATCGGGAGGGGGAAGGCGAAGTCGTGGATGAGGTCGGCCTCGCCCTTCGCCGCGAAACGGTCGATGAGCTGGTCCGTCAACTCCTGTACGCGCGGCGCGAATTCGGCGACCCTGCGCGGGGTGAACGCCTTGCTGACGAGCCGCCGCAGCCTCGTGTGGTCCGGCGGGTCGATGTTCAGCAGGTGCGTCATCAGCTCGGCCTTGCGCTCCCCCGGGATGCCCGTCTTGCCCTTCGCGTGGGCCGGTTCGTCGTGGTGCGCCGGGTTCTTGGAGAGGCGGGTGTCCGCGAGGGCCTGTTTGGCGTCGGCGTACCGGGTGACCAGCCAGGCGTCCACTCCGCTGGGGAGGGTGGTCCGGTGGACGGGGGCGTGCTCCCGCAGCCAGGCGTACGCCGGGTACGGGTTGGAAGCGAACTCCCAGGTGAAGAGGGTGGGGGTGCTGTCGGTCACCCGTCGACGGTATCCCGTTTCCGCCGGAGCGCTTCGGCTCGGGCCTGGGCGAAGGCGTCCCCTTGTGCGGCGGCCTCGTCGTACGTCTGTAGCGCCTCGGTACTACGACCCGACCTCTCAAGTACTACGCCGAGGTGCGCGAGGTCCTGGGGGTCGGTACTACCCCTGAAGTACGACTCGGCGTCCTGGAGGGTCTGCGGGGCGGCGCGGAGGTCGTCCAGGATGCGGACGGCCCGGTCGTCGCCGTCGTGGGCCGCGCGCTCCAGGTAGGGCTGGGCGGTCTCGGTCTCGCCGCGCAGGAGGTGGTAGGCGGCGAGGTTGCGGGCCAGGGGGACGTCCTCTTCTTTGCGTGCGTAGTACTGCGCCGCGCGGGAGGCATCGCCCAGGCGGAGTTCAAGGGCGCCGAGTTGTGCGGCGGCGTTCCCGTCGCCGGTTTCGGCGGACCGGCGGAGGGACCGGTCGGCGAGGGCGAGGTGGGCTTCGGCGAGGAGGCGGTGGGCCGTGGGGGTGGGGTTCTTGTCGGCGGCGGTGCGGAGGTAGGGGACGGCTTGTTCGGCCCGGCGCCTGCGCAGGAGGTACGCGCCGACCCGCTCCGCGAGTTCGAGGGACCCGGCGTCGGCCGCCTTCCGGTACCAGTACATCGCGCCTACCTCGTCCCCCTCGGTCTCCTTGAGCAGGCCGAGAAGGGCGACCGA
>NZ_LIRL01000843.1 GCF_001419795.1 Streptomyces niveiscabiei | reverse complement strand
CCGGCGAACTCGCCGCCCGGCTGGCCCGCTTCGACGGCGTCCTGCTGCCGGGCGGCGAGTTCGCCGGGATCGGCGGGGGCGTGCGGATGCAGGCCGACGGGTTCTCCGCCGGCCCGCCACACCGCCTCGATCAGGGCGCGCGCGTTGACCTCGGCCCGGTGGCGCAGCGCCGACGCGGACGCGGAGAACCGGGCCGGGACGGCGATCAGCGGGCGCCGGGTCACAGCTGGATCCACGTCGTCTTGAGGTCGGTGTACTTCTCCAGGGCGTGGGCGGACTTGTCGCGCCCGTTGCCGGACCGCTTGACCCCGCCGAACGGCACGGTGAGGTCGCCCTCCTCGTAGCAGTTGACCCACACGGTCCCGGCCTTGAGGGCCCGCGAGACGCGGTGGGCGGTGGGCAGGTCGGACGTCCACAGCCCGGCGGCGAGCCCGTACTCGGTGTCGTTCGCCAGCGCCACGGCCTCGTCGAGATCCTCGAAGGCGATGACGGACAGCACGGGCCCGAAGACCTCCTCGCGGGCGAGCCGGCTGCCGGGGCCGACCCGGTCGAACACGGTCGGTTCGAGGTACGTCCCACCCGTCGCCGTCAGGATGCGGTCTCCGCCGGTCAGGAGCCGCGCTCCCGCCTCGCGCGCGGTGCGGACATGCCCGAGCACCCGCTCCAGGTGCCGTTCGCCGACGAGCGCCCCCATCTCCGTGGCCGGATCGAGCGGATCGCCGACCCGCAGCTCGCGGGCCCGGCGCACCACCGCCTCGACGACGCGCTCGGCGACGGACGCGTGCACGAGGAGCCGGGAGGGCGCCGTGCACATCTCGCCCTGGTTGAAGAAGATCCCCCAGGCGGCGGTGGCGGCGGCCCGGTCGAGGTCGGGTGCGTCGGGCAGCACGATGTTGGGGGACTTGCCGCCGAGTTCGAGCCAGACGCGTTTCAGGTTGGAGTCGGCGGCGTAGCGCAGGAAGTGGCGGCCGACGGCGGTGGAGCCGGTGAAGGCGAGGACGTCCACGTCGGGGTGGAGCCCGAGGGCCCGCCCGGCGCGGGGGCCGTCGCCGGTGACGACGTTCAGCACCCCCGGCGGCAGCCCCGCCTCCAGCGCGAGCCGCCCGAGCAGCAGCGCGGACAGCGGCGCGTTCTCGGACGGCTTGAGCACGACCGTGCATCCGGCGGCCAGCGCGGGCGCGACCTTCCACCCGGCGAGGGTCAGCGGGAAGTTCCACGGCACGACGGCGCCGACGACCCCGGCCGGCTCCCGGGTGACGAGCGCGAGCGCGTCCGGCGCGGTGTGCGGGACCTCGTCGGTGAGTTTGCCGGCGAGTTCGCCGTACCAGCGGAACGTGTTGATGACCGCGCGCAGTTCGATGCCGTGGGCGTCGGCGATCGGCTTGCCCATCTCCAGGGTGACGGCGAGCGCGAGGTCGTCGCGGTGCTCG
>NZ_LIRL01000842.1 GCF_001419795.1 Streptomyces niveiscabiei | reverse complement strand
CCCCACAACCCAGGACCCAACTGAGCGTTGGACCACCACCCGTCAACTCCCCCGCCACCACTCCTTCTCTGACGCAAGGGAAAGCAAAGAAGGAGTAATGTGCCCCCGGGCGGTGGGAGTTGGCGCAGCGGCACCGTACGCACGCCCCAACCCCACCCCACACCACAGACATGGGGACGGACGGGCATGGCGTGGAGTGAGTGGGAGCGGTTGAAGACCGTGGCGGGAGAGCGTCAAGGCGCGCCCCCGGCAGCCGAACTGATCGTGCATCAGGACGACTTGGGGGCGGTAGGCCACGACGCGTACGTGCTCTGGGACGACCTGCGGACGACGGCCGACATGCAGGGACTCGGCGCGGACGGCTCGGGGAACGGCTCGACGGCGAGGGCGGCCACAGCCCTGACATCGCACGGCTTCACGACAGGCACGGGCCTCACGAAGACGCTGGAGATCTGGACGTCACAGGTGAGGTCGGTGCTCCAGGCGTGCGCGCACATCTCGAACCACCTGGATTACAGCAAACGGCTGCACAAGGACGAGGACGCGAAGATCGGCGCACAGGTGGCGGCGGTCGACGGCGGAGCCGTCCCCGTGTCCGAGCTGACCAAGTACTTCAAGTGAGGCCGGCCCGATGACCATCACGTACGGAGACTTATCAGAGGTCGACCTCGGGACACTGGGCGCGGCGGTCACCGACTGGAAGAGCACGGCCGACGGCCTGAAGACCCTGGCGGAGAGCGCCCGCGACGGCATGCTGGCCAAGTCGGACACGGCGCGCTGGGCGGGGGCGAACGCCACGGTGACACGTGGTTTCGTGGCCGAGACGGCGAAGGAGATCGCGGACCTCCACACCGAGGCCAGCAGCATCCACCGGCTCCTGGACGACGCGCACACGGAACTCACCGCGCTCCAGAAGCGGATCAGGACGGCCGGAGAGGTGGACGCGCCGAACCTCGGCATCAAGATCCAGGACCTCGGCGACGGCAGGGTCCGCTGCTTCTACCCCCACACCAGAGGCGACACGGACGAACGCACCCAGGACCAACTGGACGCCCGCCAGGAACTGGAGGACCGCATCAACCGGATCCTCGCCCACGCCACCGAGATCGACACCTCGGTCAACCGAGCCCTCGCCACCACCCACGGCAACGACGCCCACAACGCGGGGCACAGCTCGTACGACTCCCTGGACGACGCCCAGTCCGAACGCGCGCTGGAACTGGCGCGCAAGGGTGAGGGGATGTCGGACCGAGAGCTTGTCGAGTTCAACCAGATCATGCGTTTCAACGGGACCGAGAAGGGCGGCGAGTTCGCGACTTCCTTCTTCAAAGGACTCGGGGGCCCGGAGGAGACGCTGGAATTCTACGCGCAGATGTCTATCGACGGCACGGACGCGACGGCGACGGGCACCCGTCTCGACGCAGTCAGAGAACTCCAGAGATACATGGGTCCAGCCCTCGCCAACGCCACGGATCCGGATACCAAGCACCATCTTCCTGACTCATGGGGAGCCGAGTTCCGCCGATTGGGTACACAAGAGATCTCGTGGCAGAAAGGGCAGTGGGGAAAACCCTACGGCTACCAGGTCCTTGGCGGATTGCTGCGCTTCGGGAACTACGACCCCAGATTCCTCACGCCCATCGCCGAGCATGTCACCCAACTCCATCAGAAGGACCCTTACTTCTTCATCGGCAACAAGGCCATGGGATCGAGTGACGCCTATGGATTCAACCCCTCCGGTCGGCTCGGGTCGGGGAACGACCCACTCAACAGCGTTCTTGAGGCTCTCGGTCACAGCCCCGAGGCAGCGGAGGATTTCTTCACCGGAACACCGACCGCCTACGATCAGGACGGGGTGCCGAAGAAAGAGAGCGAACTGGACTTCACTTCGTATCTCGACCTGTTCACCGATGAGGAATTCACCTGGACAGTCGATACGAACGACACCAATGTCCTGGCCGACGAGGACAAGGCCCTCAGGGCCCTCGCCTACGGCCCTGAGGCTCTGGGGCACGCGTTGGAAGCCGCCGCGACAGGGCGGCCGTACGACAACGAAAGTGTCGCAGCCGTTCCTCATACGACGGCACGCGCCGGCCTGGTGAGCGACATCGTCGACAAGTTCGGAGAACACCCTGAACTCGTCAGGCGCAACGCGAACGGTGACATCGACGAGGAGAGCGGACCGCTGTACGCGATGCGCGACAGCCTCGGGGACATCACTGCCGAGTACATGGGCGATTTCCAGCGGGCCATGTACCGAGAGGACGCGGGAAGTCGACTCTTTCCTTCATTCGGTGAGCCGGTCGACCTGGATTCCGCCAATACGCAACGTTTCCTGGGTGAGGTCGGACAGGACCCTGGCGCCTATGCGGCTATCACCAGCGCCCAGCAATCCTATACATCGCAGACAGTGGATCGTGTCATCAACGGCGACAGTGATTCAACCGCTTCCCTGGACGGGCGGGTGAGTACTTCCGTTGCCCCAGGAGCTGCTATGGCAGGCATCATGAGCGATGCCAGGGCCACCGCCATCTACGAATACCACACGGCATCCGACCAGGAATTCAACGAGGCTGCGGCGGATAACCAGAAATGGGTGGACCGCATCCTCGGAATGGGGATCGACCTGGTCGGTGAACGGGTCCCGGTCGCCGGTACCGTCCTCGGCTGGGCGGCCGAGGACATCCAGGAGTCCATCATGAAGAGTGTGGAGAAGGACACGACGGCTGAAGCGGAGATCTCAGCCGGAAACGAATATTCCCATGGTCGTGACGCAGCCATGGAATCGGCGCAGGCGGCTGTTGATCGTGCGTTGGTGAACAACCAGGAGATCAACTCGGGCACGGCCGAAGATCTGCGGGCTGCGGCACGTACCTCTGCCGGAAACAGCCATGCGGCCGGTGCTCAATGGAACTCGGAGGGCAACGCGAAATGAGAGGCATGGCGCTGGGAATTCTCGTGTGCGTCGCGGTGGGGATCAGCGGTTGCTCCTCGGAACGGCAGGGACGCGACTTCAGCGTTCCGAAAGACCTGTGCGGGGTCTCAGTACCGGAGAAGGCCCTCGGTGCCCTGCTGCCCTCCTCGGGTGAACGCGTCGACGTCGCCGAGGGCGCGTCTGCGGGCGGCTCCGTCGAGACCTGCGAGGTGAGCGTCGACGGAGACGCGGTGCTCTCCGTCGAGAGACAGCGCGTGGACGCCTCCCGGTCGGCCTGGAACATCGCCTCCTACGACCACCGGATCGGGCAGGTGGAGACCGCGGACGACGAGACGGTGGCCTATGCCGGGCGGGCGGCGGTGTCGGTGGTGTCATGCGGTGAGGAGAAGGCCGTCAGCAGTTACGTCAGGGTGCTGGCACCTGGGCGGAGCGGCAAGAAGGCTATGAGGGAGCTGATCTCCGGGTACACGGCTTCGCTGCGTGGCCAGGATCCGTGCGGGTAGGACAACGCAGGGCCGCCCTGGCGAGGCGCGGATGTGGGGGTTGGATGGATGCCGGTGGTGGTGGTTAGGGTTGGTCGAACCGTACGGGGAGGATGACGGGATGTTGCAGGAGGGCGGGGTGAACCCGGCGATCGATGGTTTCCGCACGGGCACAGGCGAACTGAACAACATCCTTGGCCGTCATCCCCGAAGCGGGGCGATCTGATGCGTGACGCGGAGAGTTCGGGCGGTACGTTCTTCGACGGCATGAGCCACGAACAGATGCTCGCCTGGCTGGACCAGGCGAACGCGGGTGTGGTCAGTGGTGCCGCGAGTCGTCTGGAGAAGGCTGCGGCCGATATCGCGGACATCGCGAAGGAGTTGAAGGTCCGTCCCCAGTGGGTGGCGTGGAAGGGCGAGGGTGCCGACGCCTTCCGTACCTGGGCGGCCGATCTCGCCAACGCGACGCTCCGTCTGAGTGACTTCAGCAAGGACTCCAGTTCGTGGCTGATGCATGCCTCGGACGCGATCTCCCTGGCCCAGTCGTCCATCCCCCGCGACATGCCGAGCGCGACGGCGAACCTCGCTGCGGCCAAGGCGGCCCACAACGATCCCGACGCGGCGGGTATCGCCTCGAAGTCGTCTGCGGAGCTGGCGGCTTTGACCGCCGACCGGGAGAAGGTGCGGCTGGAGGCGGCGTCGCAGATGACGAAGCTTGCGCAGTCGTATTCGTGGTCGGCTACGCAGTTGAACGCGTTGGAGAGACCGAAGCTTCCACCGCCGCCGCAGGCGTTCGTGCCCGACACGGAGCAGACACGGGATAGCGCGGCGAGCGCTCAGTCCAAGTCCAATTTCGTGGCATCCTCCGGAACGGCCTCTGCCGGTGCGGTTCATGCGGTCGATAGCGGATCAGGGGAAGGTGGGTCGGCCGGCGGTTCCTCTGTGGGGCATGCCTCCAGCGCTCCTGGGGCCCAGTCGCGTCTTCCGGGGGAGATCCTGTCCCCGGTGCGGACAGGCATCGACTCGGTCGGCACGCTGCCTGCGCAGACTCCGCTGGAGACCCTGCGTGTTCCTGTCGAGCCGGGTCCAGCGAGGGGCGCAATACCGCAGACCGGCCCCATGCCTCCGCTGTTCGGTGGTGGGCAGGCTCTCCCTGTCAGTAGCCCCACGCCCAGCGCGGGCAGAGTTCCCCAGTCTCCAGTCGGCCAAGGGCCGGGGGCAGCCTTCGGCCGCGCTCCAGGCTCCTCCGGTGGCGGTAGTGGCATCGTCGGCGGTCGTCCCGTCCTTCCTTCTGAAGGTCGGCCGACCGGGGCTATCCCGCGCGGCACAGTCGTAGGTGGGGAAGGCACGCCTGCGCGCGGTTCTATGGGGCCGATGGGTCAGACGCCCGGCATGGTGAACCCGGTCGGTCGGACGGCGGGCACCTCGAGTATGTTCTCCGGCGGCCGTCCCACTCCTCCACCCGGATCCGGCGGCATCGTCGGAGGGCGCCCCGCTGCGTCTCGTTCCGGCGCAGTTGGCAGCAGCAGCGCGGCCCAGCGGCCGGGACGTACGGACGCAAGGACACCTGGCGCCCGCGCGATTGATTCCGGTGGGACAGGACCACGGACCCCGACCCCGGTCACCGGCGGAACGAACTCCTCAGCACGCCCCAACGAGAGACAGACGGGGGCTGCGGCGTCCGGCTTGTCTCAGCCGACGTCGCCCCGGAGCGTGAGAAACGGGAGCGGTCGCCCGTACGGAGTTACCGAGGACGAGGAGACTTGGCTTCGGCACCAACGGCCCATCGTGCCGCCGGTCGTCGACTGACGCGTTCAAGAGACTTTCAGGAAACAGGGAGAACGAAGTCCATGAGTGCCAGCAGTGCTCGCCGCAGGCTCTGTCGTGTCACCGTGGCAACGGTCCTGGGCCTGCTGCTGGCGGGTACTGCTGCAACACCGGCGGTCAGCGCCGAGACGATCCGTCAAGAGCAGTGGTACCTCGACCGGATGCAGGCCGAGGACATGTGGAAGACCAGCACGGGCAAGGGCGTTACCGTCGCGGTCATCGACACCGGCGTGGACGCCACCAACCCTGATCTCGTCGGACGCGTTCTACCGGGCAAGGACTACGCCACGGACCAGCCCGGCGACGAACACACGAACTATGACACCTTCGGCCACGGCACCGGCATGGCGGCCCTGATTGCGGCGACAGGCGCCGATCTGAACGGCAAGGGTTCCTTCGGTCTCGCTCCCGGCGCCAAGATCCTTCCGATTCGCCTGCCTAAAAGTGGCACGTCCGCCAACTTGGCTGCGGGAGAGGAAAGCTTCAACAAGGCGCTGGCGCCTGCGATTCGTTATGCCGCTGATCATGGCGCGAAGGTCATCAACATTTCCATGGGGGCGTCGGGAACAACGCAGCAGGTGACGGACGCGGTGAAGTATGCCCTCGACAAGGGAGCGTTGATTTTCGCGGCTGTCGGAAACAGCGGGAACGAGGCCAACTTGGCTGAGTACCCGGCTGCCACCCCCGGAGTGGTAGGTGTCGCGGCGGTGGGCAAGAACCTTCACCGGACCGCGGAGTCCCAGTACGGCCCCCAGGTCGACATGGCTGCCCCTGGTGAAGACATGGTGCACGCCTGCGGCGCAAAAACGGGTCTCTGCACCACGAGCGGCACGAGCGACGCCACTGCCCTGGCCTCCGCGAGCGCCGCCCTGATCTGGTCGGTCCACCCCACCTGGACGAACAACCAGGTCCTGCGCGTCATGCTGAACACCATCGGTGGTCCCACCGACGGCGCCAAGCGTAACGACGCCATCGGCTACGGCATCGTCCGCCCCCGCATCGCTCTCCAGAACCCCGGCGACCCGGGCCCGGCGAACGTCTACCCCCTCCCGGACCTCGCGGCAGCCGAGAAGTCCGCGTCTCCCTCCCCGACCCCGTCGGCGAAGCCGAGCGAACCGGCGGAAGCCGTGGCCGCCGCGAAGCAG
>NZ_LIRL01000841.1 GCF_001419795.1 Streptomyces niveiscabiei | reverse complement strand
GGGGGTGGGGAAATCCTTGCCGGGGAGGGGTGAACGGGTGACCGATGCGCCGTCAGGTCGGTGCCGGGTGAGCCAGTCGCCGGTCTCGATGAGGGTGCCGGTGGCGCGGAGGCGGGTGGAGATACGAGGGCCGGCGACGTACACCCAGGCGCGTACGACTTCGGAGCTACGGGCTCGTACTACGTCCCGGCTAACTCTCAGGTACGGGCTGTCCGGGTCGTCCGCCCGGTATTCCTCCAGGGCGTCCAGCTCGTGGAGGCTAGCCGGGTAGTACTCGGGGGCGACGGTGACGAGGTCGCCGTATATCGGTCCGCCGGGTGCCTCCACGGCGTACGGGTACCCCGGGCCGTCGTACAGCACCGCGCCGGTCAGGCGCGCGGGCTCCTCGGTGAGGGTGCGGCCGGACAGGAACAGGGCGTGGTTGGTCTCGCCGGGGCGCAGGGTGCCGTAGACGAAGAAGGGGAGGGGCACGGGGGTCACAGGGGGATTGTCTCCCGGCCGTCGCTGTGAGCGCGCTATGGACATGACAAGTCGCGGCGCCTATAAATCGCAGTCGACGTCAGCGCCATCCCCACTACGCGCCCCCGAGGAGACCGATGAGCCCCTTACGGCAGCACGTCCGAGGTTCCCGTCTCGCCGCGGCCGGCATAGCCGCCACCACGGCGACCCTGATGGCCGCGGTGCTGAGCCCCGTGGCCGACGCGGCCGACAGACCCACCCGCGCCCAGGCGATCGACAACGCGGCGAGCGCCGTGGCCGACCGGGCCGCGAGTCTCGGCATCAACTCGGCGCAGGGCACGAGCGTTCGTGACGTGGTCGTCGACAAGGACGGTACGCAGCACGTCCGTTACGACCGTACGTACCGGCAACTCCCGGTGCTGGGCGGCGACTTCGTGGTCCACCTCGCACCCGACGGCGCGTACCGCGACGCCGACCGCGCGAGCCGCGGCACCATCACGCTGGCCACCATCACCCCGGCCGTGCCCGCGTCCGACGCCGCCGACAAGGCGGTGAACGCGCTGCGGGCCGCACACCTCGGCGCCGGGGTCCGGCAGGCCAAGGCCAAGCCGCAGCTCGTCGTCGACGCCCTGCACGGGGCGCCGAAGCTCGCCTGGAAGACCGACGCCGTCGGCCTCGACGCCCAGGGCAACCCGGTCGCCCGCACCGTCGTCACCGACGCGCGGACCGGGGCCCAGATCGACGCCTGGGACGCGATCGAGACGGCGGCCGGTGACGGGCAGTCCCTCTACGGGGGTACGGTCCCGCTGGAGACGACCCTCTCCGGTACGGCATACCAGCTCAAGGACCCGACCCGGGGCAACACGTACACCGGCGACGCCGAGAACAAGACCGACCTCTGCATCTTCGGCATCTGCATCGTCCGCGCGCCCGCGACCCTCTTCACCGACGCCGACAACCACTGGGGTACGGGTACTACGGCGTCCCGCGCGACCGCCGCCGTCGACGCCCAGTACGGCACCGACGTCACCTGGGACTACTACAAGAACGTCCACGGCCGCAACGGCATCGGCAACGACGGCAAGGGCTCCTACAACCGCGTCCACTACGGCAACGGCTACAACAACGCCTTCTGGGACGACAGCTGCTTCTGCATGACCTACGGCGACGGCGACGGCACGCAACTCGGCCCCCTCGTCTCCCTCGACGTCGCGGGCCACGAGATGTCCCACGGCGTGACCTCCAAGACCGCCAACCTCACGTACTCCGGCGAGTCCGGCGGCCTCAACGAGGCGACCTCCGACATCTTCGGCACCCTCGTCGAGTTCCACGCCGCCAACTCCAACGACCAGGGCGACTACCTCATCGGCGAGAAGATCGTCCGCCCCGGCTTCGGCCGCGACGCCCTGCGCTACATGGACCGGCCCAGCCGTGACGCCAACTCCGCCGACTACTGGAGCAGTTCGGTCGGCGGCCTCGACGTCCACTACTCCTCCGGCGTCGCGAACCACTTCGCCTACCTCCTCGCCGAGGGCAGCGGCACGAAGACCATCAACGGCGTCACCTACAACTCGCCCACCTACAACGGCTCCACCCTCACCGGCATCGGCCGCGCCAAGCTGGGCGCGATCTGGTACCGCGCGCTGACGGTCTACATGACGTCCTCGACGAACTACGCGGGCGCGCGGACGGCGACCCTCAACGCCGCCCGTGACCTCTATGGCAACGGCAGCGCGGAGTACAACGCGGTGGCGGCGGCTTGGAGCGCGGTGAACGTCAACTAGTTGACGGTCGGTTGTCGGAGGTCTCGCCCGGGGGTACAGAATCCGGTGGGGTACCTGGCCCACCGGACGCCTCACCCCCGGGCAACTCTCAAGTACACCTCCGCCGCCACCATCAGCTCCGCCCCCATCGCCGCCACCTGCTCCCCGGGCGCCAGCCGCTCCGTCACGTCGGATCCCCGCCCCGAGGCCTCCACCGTCACCACCTCGTCGACTCCCAGTACCGGACTCTCCCACCCCGCGAACCGCACCCGCAGCCCTTGCTCGAAGGAGCCCGGCAGGTGCCACAGGAACAACTGGTCGTCGCCGAACAGGAGATAGCGGAGACCTTCCTGAGGAGCAGGGGGCGGCTCCCGGTACAGGATCTTGCGGAGCTCGACCGTCATCTGGCCCAAGGACTCCGCGTCCATGTCCATCCGCCCGAAGAACAACTCCCCGCTACAGGGCGCGTCCTCGCTCACCCGGAACGTCAACTCGGCCGCACCCCCGTACAGTTCACGGGCCGTGCGATAGAGAGCGGATGTCGGCTGCACCCGGGCCACCATCTGCTCCCCGTCCGCCCCCAGGCGCACGGCGTAGACGGTGTCCAGCCCCAGGAGCAGCCAGTCGCTCACCACTGCAACCCCCCGTCGGGATCAGGTGACTTGGGAAGCCGCCGGCAGGCGAACGCGGCGATGAAGACGTCGTCCGGCGCCGTGTCGGAGGCGACCATGGAGGATGCGGTCAACTCGTACTCCTGGTCACGGATGGCGAGTTCGGGTCCGTAGGCGAGGACTTGGATCTTCACGAGCTTCTTGCGCCGGGTGCGGACGGCGAAGACGGAGCCGGGCGCGAGGCCGGTGCCGGGGACAGGGGCGTCGCGGTAGCGGAGGCGGTCGAGGGCGCGGCCGTCGAGGGTGTCGTAGTCGACGGTGCCGAGGGCGGCGATGCCCGTGTCGGTGCCCGGCACGAGCTGCGCTCCTGTGCCGTCCCCCGTCCACTCCCAGCGCACGGAAGCCTGGTCCATGCCGACGTTCATGCGCCCGGTGTCGAAGTCGAAGGTGCCCATGGGCGGCCAGTTGTTCTCGGCGACGGCGGCCGGGGAGTAGGTGTGCGCCTCCCGGGTGAGATGGACGTTGCGGGCGAGCGCGATGGACTCCACGTACGAGGGGCAGCGCCCCTTGGGCGGATCGCCGCCGTCGCTCAACTCCCGTACACCGGAGGAGAATCGCCAGGCACGGGACCCGAACAGGTCCATCGGCGGATCCAGCCAGGGCCGTACGACGGACACCACCCGGTATTCGAAGGCGAGTTGGGAGACGGAGTGGTCGGTGGCGCGGTGGCCGAGCGCTGCGGAGAAGGCGGCCGGCGCCTGGTCGGCGAGGGTGAGGAAGAGTTCGCGGGTGAGCCGGACCTCGGTCCAGGGGGTGTCGAGCGCGGCGCTGGGAGAGTAGTAAGTCGG
This sequence comes from Streptomyces niveiscabiei, assembly GCF_001419795.1. GTDB lineage: Bacteria > Actinomycetota > Actinomycetes > Streptomycetales > Streptomycetaceae > Streptomyces > Streptomyces niveiscabiei. Next base: position 502 of record NZ_LIRL01000841.1, on the reverse strand, counting down.
CGCGTACAAAAGGCCGTTGGGGGCGGTGGAGAACTGGCCGGGCGCGTTGGGGTTGAAGGCGTCGCGGTGGCGTTTCCAGGTGGCGGACGGGGACTTGGCGGCCAGCTCGGAGGACTCGCGCAACGCGTCCTCGACCTCGGCCTTGCGGCCCGCCGTCTGCCACGCGTCCATCGCGTCGTCCCGCTTCTGCCGCAGATCGGGCTCCTCGATACGGGCCCAACGGTCGCGCGCGGCAGGGTCGGTGGACATCCAGGCCGCGTCCTCGGCGCGGCGGTACTCGCGGTCCGCGTCCGTCCAGGTCTGCCGGGCGGCGCGGTAGGCGCGCAGCGCGGCGGACGGTACGGGGTCGCCGGTGGCGGGGTCCGGGTCGTAGAGGTAGTCGATCGCCGCGTCGTAGCGCGTGCGTTCCTCGGGGGTGAGGGAGCTGCGCGCCAGGTCGGCGGCGAGGACCTCGCCGTACACGTCCCACAGGTGGGGGGTGACCGGCGGGGTCCAGACCGGG